>JBEHWK010000091.1:0-14564 GCA_040217795.1 Clostridiaceae bacterium | reverse complement strand
CCTAAGAAACCTCTAAGGTAGCTTTCAGACTTTTCATCAGAGAATTGTCTTAACCAATCTACAAGGTTAAGATCAACATTATTAAAGAAGTCAGAGTTGTCTTTAGGGAAATAAGCTTTTGTTATTGTAACTCCCCACTTGAATTCTCCTGCATCTGGTTCCATTTCGCCCATTATTATTTTGAAAAGGGTTGTTACTGCTATTTCTTCTCCTACAAAAGCAATTTTATCTTCTTTATTTACGATAAAACTTACATTGTCAAGAACCTTAACGCCATCGATAGTTTTAGTAAGTCCTTCTACTCTTAAGATGTCATTTCCTACTTCCCTTTCAGGCTTGAATCCTACGAAAGGATATCTTCTGCTTGAAGGCTGGATGTCATCCAATGTTATTTTATCCAAAAGCTTTTTACGTGAAGTTGCCTGTTTGGATTTAGATGCATTAGCACTGAATCTTGCGATAAAGTCCTGAAGTTCTTTAATCTTCTCTTCCTTTTTCTTGTTTTGATCCTTAGCCATTTGAAGAGCAAGCTGACTTGATTCATACCAGAAGTCGTAGTTTCCTACATATAGTTTTATTTTACCGAAGTCTACATCGGCCATATTTGTACAAACTTTGTTAAGGAAGTGTCTGTCATGGGATACAACAATAACTGTTCCTTCAAAGTTTATTAAGAATTCTTCCAGCCAGTTAACAGATTTAAGGTCAAGGTGGTTGGTAGGCTCATCCAGTATAAGTATCCCAGGGTTTCCGAATAAGGCTTGAGCTAGTAATACCTTTATTTTTTCTCCACCCTCTAATTCTGAAACTTTTTTGTCGTGAAGGTCTGTAGCTATTCCTAGGCCCTGCAGTAAAGATGAAGCATCTGATTCAGCTTCCCATCCGTTAAGCTCAGCAAATTCCCCTTCAAGTTCAGAAGCTTTTATTCCATCTTCATCAGTGAAATCAGGTTTTGCATATATTTCATCTTTTTCCTTCATTATCTGATATAATCTTTCATTTCCCATTATTACTGTCTCAAGGACAGAATATTCATCGTATTGATAATGGTCCTGTTTTAAAACAGACATTCTGATATTCTTAGGGATGGAAACTTCCCCTGTGTTAGGCTGTACTTCTCCGGAAAGGATTTTTAAGAAGGTACTTTTTCCTGCTCCGTTAGCACCTATTACTCCATAACAGTTTCCAGGAGTAAATTTAATATTTACATCTTCAAATAATTTTTTGTCACCATATCTCAAGCTTACATTAGTTACATTAATCAAATTTTCTCATTCCTTTTTTTATAAATTTGCACTATCCGTGATATTATAACACATAATGTTATAACAGAACAATAGCGGAAGGTCTTTCATAATATGAAAAACTGTTGATATCAAAATACAGACCACTTTATAAGGGTATACTAACTTTTATAAAATGGTCTATAATTATATATAGGGTTACTTTACGAAACTTAACTTATGCATGTTGAATTCTTCGAGAACTGAAAGAAGAATTCAACATGCATAAGTTTTTAGTTGAGGTTGGAACCCTGTAATTGAAATTTACTTTAGGAGTTGTGGAAATGGAACTAAGAAGTGCACTTTACGAGATATTGGACAGATGTTCAGATAAGGATGTTTCAAAGGCTAAAAGTGTATACAATCAAGGATGCATTTTAAGCAGTGAGCTTCAGAGAAGTGAAGGTCTGTACATAATAAAAGGGGATGTCCTTTCACAGGACCTTATTAATACTTATTATAGTTCAGTAATAATCAGCGAAAGAAACGGGGAGCTGGAGCAGACTTACTGCAGTTGTCCGGATTATGAAAAAAGTTCTGTAAGAAGGGTTAACTACAGATGCAAGCATATTAATGCCCTTTTACTGAGGCTTATCAGCGAGAATAAAGAGTTGACAATAAATAATCCTGAATATTCACATAAAAAGACCCGGAAAGATAATGAAAAAAGTCTCATGGACTTTTTTAAGGGGCAGAGACAGGGATTGTACAAACAAAGGGTGAAATTGAAAACATTCATAGATATTGAAGGGGGATATTTTGATATCCATTTTAAAATCGGGAACAGTAAGCTTTATATGCTGAAAGGGCTCAGGGAATTCCTTGAAGCCTTTAAAAACAATGGGACAATAAACTTTGGGAAAGACTTTGTTTTCCAAGGAAATAAACATACATTCAGCAAAGAAAACAGGATGCTTTTAAAGTACTTAACTGCTCAGATAAGTATGGAAGATTTTTTCAAAGGAACATTTTCAACCTACAGTAAAAGCATGATAAAAGGAAAATCAATGATGCTCCCCTCTGATAAACTTAGAGAACTCCTGTCGATTTTAGCAGGACAAAGTGTTTTTCTTAAAATCGGGAATGAAGATGTAGGAGAAATCAAGATCTGTAAAGAGGATCTCCCTATAAGTTACAGCTTTGAAGAGAGGGGAAGCAATATTTTTATTGAACAAAATGAGAATTTTACACCCTTAAGCAAGGATAATGATGTGTTTTTAGAGGGGGATAAGATATACATACCTTCTGAAGAACAAGCAGAGATATATAAGAATATATACATAAGAATAGGTTCTCAAAAAATTATAGACAGCAAGTATAAGAGCAGGGTTCTAGCAGATATACTTCCTGTGATAGAGCGGGTAACTTCTAATGTAACTCTTGATAGAAACATGAAGAACAGCTTGATTAAGGAAAAATTAAAGGTGGATTTCTACCTGGATAGAGAAAAAAATCTGACAGTGGAAGTGCTTTTCAGGTACGGAGAGGAATTAATAAACCCTTTGGACGAGCCAGAGGAACTTGGAGATAAACATATTATCAGGGATTCTGAAAGAGAACAGCAGGTTTTAGATAACATTGAGGAGTTGGATTTTACCGTAGGAGCAAGAAAGTTTGAGATAAGAGGAGGAGAACTTGGAGAATTCTATTTTCTCAGGGACGGGGTTAAGACTTTACTTCACTTAGGCGATGTTTACTATTCTGACAAGGTTAAAAAAGACAGGGTAATAAAAGAAGTTAAAATTAATGCATTGATAAAAGAAGAGAAAGATTATTTTTTATTCAGCTACGATATAGAAGAACTTTCACCAGAGGAATCGAGAGAAATTATAAGTTCCATAAACAGGAATAAAAAATACCATAAGATTAAGGGAGGAGGATTCATTGACCTGGAAAATCAAGACTTGAGGAAACTCTATAATTTTATTGAAAGCATCACTTCAGGGGAAGAGAAAACCAACGCTATAAATATATCTAAAAACAAGGCTCTGGTTATTGACTCTCAAGTAAATGAAGAGAGGGTTAACTTTATTAAAGGGTTGGAATGTCTGGATTCTATAAAGGAAAGGATAAAATCTCTTGAGAGTTTTGAAGCAGAAATTCCAAAGCAATTAAATGGAGAACTGAGAGAATATCAAAAAGCAGGATACAGGTGGATGAAGTCTTTGGACCACCTGGGTTTTGGAGGAATTCTTGGAGATGAAATGGGTCTTGGGAAGACTCTTCAGACTATAACATTTATTCTGTCAAGCAAAGGGAAAAAGACTCTTATAGCTGCTCCCACTTCATTAATTTATAACTGGGCAGAGGAATTCGGCAGATTTGCCCCTTCTTTAAAAGTTGAAGTTGTAAATGGAACTCAGACTCAGAGAAAGAAAATAATAAGCAAAATAAGTAAGCTGGATGTTTTAATTACATCTTATGGTACCTTGAAGCGTGATGAAGAGTTGTATAAAAGCTTGTCTTTGGACTATTTAATAATTGATGAGGCTCAGAATATAAAAAACTCCTCGTCACAAAATGCAGAAATGGTAAAAAGTATAAAAGCTGAAAGAAGATTTGCCTTGACAGGAACACCCCTTGAAAATTCACTTGGGGAGCTTTGGTCAATATTTGATTTCCTGATGCCAGGGTATCTGTATGGTGAGAAAAAGTTTAAAAGGATATTCGAAAAAAATGAGAACGGAATAAAAAATCTGTCCTTATTTATAAAACCATTTATTTTAAGAAGATTAAAAAAAGATGTGATTCAGGAACTACCGGACAAAATTGAAAAAAATATATTGATAGATATGGAGAAAAAGCAGGAGAAGATATATAAAGCTTATGCTGATTATGCAAAGGAGCGTATACATGAGGAGGCAACCAAATCAGGTGCAAGCATAAAGATATTATCTTATCTCACTAAGTTAAGACAATTATCCTTAGATCCTTCACTGGTTGTGGATAATTACAGGGAGCAGAGCGGTAAGCTGGAGGCATTTTTGGAGATTCTTGATCAAAGTATTGAGGAAGGTCATAAGGTTTTAGTGTTTTCACAGTTTACATCCATGTTGGGAATAATAAGCAGGGAGTTGAATTCAAGGGGGGTAAGGCATTTTTACCTGGATGGATCAACTAAAGCTCAAGACAGAATGAGAATGGTAAAAGCCTTTAATGAAGGTGATACTAAAGCATTTTTAATATCCTTAAAGGCCGGTGGAACCGGGCTAAATCTTACAGGAGCGGATGTGGTGATACATTTTGATCCCTGGTGGAATCCCGCTGTAGAAAATCAAGCCACTGACAGGGCACATAGATTTGGCCAGAAAAATGTTGTTGAGGTAATTAAACTCATTACAAAAGGTTCTGTTGAAGAAAAAATAATCAAGCTTCAGGATCACAAAAAAGAACTTATTAATAAGGTTCTTGAGGATGGTTTGGACTTAGGGGAGATATTAAAGGGATTGAAAGAAGAGGAATTGTTAAAGCTGTTCAGCTGATCCAATGATAGGATGTTCTTTTAATTTGAAAATTATTGATAAATCATTAATAATATCCTGGAGTTTTATGGTACATTGGTATTTATAGTCAAAAATTATTGATGTTTTAACAAAAACTCTTTACAACACTATAAAAATATGATAAATTATTAGTAATACAAACGACGGCGTTTCATAGGGTGAAACGCCGTCTTTTCTTTTAGAGAATATTAAATATGGGGGTAGGGAAAAATGAAAAAGCTAGAAATAATCATAAGACCTGAGAGTCTTGAAACAGTAAAAGAAATTTTAAGTGGGCATGGATGCAAAGGGATGTCTGTATTAAGCATAATGGGATGTGGAAATCAAAATGCCGCAATGCTGGATTTAAAAAGCAGGATAAATCTATTGCCTAAGATTCAAGTTAGTGTTGTCATAGAAGATGAGGTGCTTGATGGAATTCTGCATGATATTCAGGAAAGAGTGGCAACAGGGCATGTAGGAGACGGAAAGGTATTAATATTTGATCTTTACGATGTCATGAGGATAAGAACAGGACAAAGAGGCGTTAAAGCAATATAGCGGAAAAGGTTAATATGGTAATGATATTCGATCGTGGACGGAGCAGTGAATGAAAGTTTCAATGCTCCGTTAAATTTTGAAAGGTAAATTTGATTAAATGAAGATCTCAGTGTAAAATTAAATAAGAAAATTTGTACATGCATTGGGAGATGAATAATTTTGATAAATAGAAAAATGATATTTTTTGATATCGATGGAACAATAATGACTGAAAATACGCATATATGCTATGAAAGCACCAGAAAGGCAATAAAAACGGCCAGGGAAAACGGACATCTGGTTTTTATTAATACAGGAAGACCATATTGTATAGTGACGGAAGATATACGTGAAATAGGTTTTGACGGCTATGTCTGCGGCTGCGGAACTTATGTAGAATATGACGGTGAGGTTCTTTTTCAAAGGTCCATAACTCATGAGAGTTGTCTGGAAATTGTAGAAAAACTTAGAGAGTATAAGGTTGAAGCACTTTTTGAAAGTTTTCACGGCATATTTTTCGACCAGACTACACCGGACAATGATGATATTGCGGAACTTAAGTCGAAATTTGGAAGTCAGGGGATTGATGTTACAAAGTCTTGGGATGATCCTGGCATTTTCTTTGACAAGTTTGTTGTATGGATAAATGAAGATAGTGATTTTGATGCTTTTTATAAATATATAACCGGAGAGTTTGATTATATTGACCGTGGCAATAACTTCGGAGAAATTGTTCCAAAAGGATATTCTAAAGCTACAGGTATTAAATTGCTTCAGGAACACCTGAATATCCCTTTGGAAGACTGTTATGCAGCAGGTGACAGCACTAATGATTTACCTATGCTTGAATATGTTCCTAACAGTATTGCTATGGGTAACAGCACTCCTGAATTATTTGACAAGGTATCATTTATTACAAGAGATATAGAGCAAAATGGAATTGAATATGCTTTAAGGCATTACGGAATAATATAAAAGGGATAAACCAGGGTATACAAATAACTCTTGGTTTATCCTTTTTTCATACAAATGCGTATTTTTAGTGTTATAATAGAGAATAACCAAATTGAGTACAGAGATGCGAAAGGAAATTTTATATGAGTAAGATATTAGTTTTGGCTGAAAAACCTTCTGTAGGAAGGGAATTGGCCAGAGTTTTGAAATGCAGCAAAAAAGGCAATGGGTACATTGAAGGAGATAAGTATATAGTAACCTGGGCGCTGGGGCATTTAGTTACATTGGCAGACCCGGAAGCGTATGACGATAAGTATAAAACATGGAAGATGGAAGACCTGCCAATGCTTCCTAAGCACTTGAAACTTGTAGTGATAAAACAGAGTGGCAAGCAATTCAATGCAGTAAAGGAGCAATTAAACAGGAAAGATGTAAGTGAGATTGTAATAGCTACAGATGCCGGTCGTGAAGGTGAATTGGTGGCCAGATGGATTATAGAAAAGGCAAGAGTAAATAAACCGGCAAAAAGGCTTTGGATTTCTTCTCAGACAGATAAGGCTATATTGGAAGGATTCAGAAATCTTAAACCTGCATCTCAATATGATAATTTATATAAGGCTGCAGAGTGTAGATCTGAAGCGGATTGGGTTGTTGGATTAAACATAACCAGAGCACTTACTTGCAAGCATAATGCACAACTTACCGCAGGAAGAGTTCAGTCAGCAACTCTAGCAATGATAGTAAATCGTGAAGATGAAATAAGAAACTTTAAGCCTAAGGATTATTACGTAATAAGTGCAAAAGCAAAAGGCTTCACTCTTAATTGGAGGGATAAAAGCAATAACAGCAGCATTTTTGAAGAAGATAAGGTTAATAAAATTCTTTCAGCCACAAGGGGAAAAGAAGCCGTTATCGCCGATGTTGCAGAAAGTGCCAAAAAGCAGTTTGCTCCTGCTCTTTATGACCTAACAGAACTTCAGAGGGATGGAAACAGGATATATGGATACTCAGCAAAACAAACTTTATCAATAATGCAAAGATTATATGAAAATTATAAAATATTAACTTACCCAAGAACCGACTCAAGATATATTTCCAGTGATATAGTAGCTACCTTGCCAGACAGGTTAAAGGCTATATCAATAGGAAGTTACAGAGCTTTAGCCACTGAAATATTAAAAGGAAGAATAAATGCACATAAAGGCTTTGTGGATGACAGCAAGGTAAGTGACCACCATGCTATAATACCGACTGAGGAAAAAGTCAGCATATCTCTTTTAAGCAGTGAGGAAAGAAATATCTATGAACTTGTTGTAAAGAGATTTCTGGCAGTTATGCTTCCGCCGTATGAGTACCTGCAGACTACAATAACAGCAGATATAAATGGTGAAACTTTTGTTGCAAAAGGAAATGTTGTTAAATCAAAGGGCTGGAAAAAGGTATATGATAAAGCTGATGATTTATCTGAAGACGAGGATGAAAAAGACAGCCAGGAGCTGCCTGTTGTAAAGAAAGGCGATAAAATAAGCATATTGTCAGTGGAAAGCAGGAAGCAAAAAACTAAACCTCCGGCAAGATTTAATGAAGGTACCTTGCTTTCAGCCATGGAAAAACCGCAGAAGTATGTAACAATAGATAAGGCTCATGCAAAGACTCTTGGAGAAACAGGGGGCATTGGAACAGTTGCGACCAGAGCAGACATTATAGAAAAGCTCTTTAACATGTTTTATATAGAAAAGAACGGAAAAGAAATCATCCCTACGTCAAAAGGGAAGCAGCTTATCGAATTGGTTCCGGAAGAATTAAAATCTCCCCTGTTAACAGCAGAATGGGAAATGGAACTTGAACTTATAAGCAAGGGTAAGAGAAACCCTAAGGATTTTATTGAGAGAATGAGAAACTATGCCTCAGAGTTGGTTCAAGAGGTTAAAGGCAGCAGTGATAAGTTTAAACATGACAACATTACAGGCAAGAAGTGTCCCGAATGTGGTAAATACATGCTTGAAGTAAAAGGAAAGCATGGAGTGATGAATGTGTGTCAGGACAGAGCTTGCGGGCATAGAGAAAATGTAAGCAAATTCACAAATGCCAGATGTCCGGAGTGTCATAAGAGATTGGAACTTAGGGGCCAGGGAGAAGGACAAATTTATGTTTGTGCAAACACTAACTGTAATTTCAGAGAAAAAGCGTCTATGTTTAACAAGAGATTCAACAGTAAAGCAGATAAGGTAAATAAGAGAGATGTCAACAACTATATGAAGAAACTTAAAAAAGAATCAGAAGAGGTCATAAATAATCCTTTTGGAGATCTTATGAACATGTTTAATGCTAAAAAATAGCAGGAAGATTATAAAGGTTGTACTAAGCAGAGCATTGCTATTACTTAGTACAACTTTTATTAGCTTATTTATAAATTGCCTTTATAGGATCCATTTTAGCAGCTTTAAATGCAGGGATAATACCAAATACAATTCCAACAATTACAGAAGTAATTGAAGAACCAAAGAGAATTCCTACAGTCAAAACTGGTTTAAATGGTAAGAATATTCCTATTATCTTTGATATGCCGAAGCCGCATAATATGCCCAGGAGACCTCCCATGGCAGTGATTAAAACAGCTTCTACCAAAAATTGAATCAAAATCATTTTTGGCTTTGCACCAATAGCTCGCCTTATACCAATTTCCCTTCTACGTTCTGAAACGGAAACATACATAATATTCATAACCCCCACACCAGCAACAAATAAAGAGATTGCAGAAACTGCTGTTATAAACAATGTTATGTAACTTATAATTTGTTGAAAGGCTTTTACTAACTCTTGAGGATCATTTTTCTTATATTCTCCATTCACATCCGGATGGAGCCGTTCGAGTTCACTTTTAACATCTTTAAAAACTTCATCTGAATTATAACCATCTTTTACTTTAACATTAATTGAATAGATATAGTCATTTTTTATATTGTCCTTAACAAAGGCTGGTACATAGTCAGAAGAAAAATTGAATAAGCTTGCAGCAGCATTATCTTTAACTATACCTGTTACATTATAAAATTCATTGTTAATTTTAATACCTTTTCCTATGCTGCTTTCAACATCGTCTCCAAACAGGTCCTTAGCGTGAGCTTCTGTCAGTATTACAACCTTATTTTTAAATTCGTTATCTTCTTTATTAAAAGTGCGGCCGGCTAAAAGATTTAACTTCTGATCCTTATACTCGCTCATTATTAAATATGTTTGCTTGCCAAAGTAACTAGCTTCAGCCGTTGTGACAGACATGCCGGCTATTCCTTCATTGGAAGCGTCTGTTACTTCTGATACACCATCTATATTTTTTAGTGAGTTGAAATCACTTTTTGTGAAAGGTTCCGTTATATTACTGAGTCCGCTTTTGCTTTCAAAGGCAATCTTTAGTGAATTTACATCAGTATTTTCAGTTGATTTAGAAACTTCAGCCTGAAGCCCGGCTCCAACAGATAAGATTGCAACGACAGCAGATATGCCGATGATTATTCCTATCATGGTTAAAAATAGACGCAGCTTATTTGCTTTTAAGTTTAATACAGTATTTTTTATAAGAATTAGTGTATTCATACTGATACCTCCTCAATAAAAACACCATCTTTGAGATATACAAATTGAGAGGCAACTTTTTTAAAATCCCCATCATGGGTAACCATTATTATGGTTTTTCCATTGGAATTCAACTTTTGAAGAAGACGTATTATTTCCAGTCCGGTTTCGCTATCCAGTGCGCCTGTCGGCTCATCGGCCATTATTATGTCAGGGTCATTTACAAGGGCACGGGCAATTGAAACTCTCTGTTGCTGGCCACCGGATAATTGATATGGATAGCTGTTGATTTTTTCCAATATATCAACAGCTTCCAGACTTTTTCTAATTTTCTCAATTCGCTGAGCTTTTGAATATTTTCCATAGTACAACATTGGAAGTTCTATATTTTGAGCAACGGTTAAAGTGTCAATTAAAAGAAATTGTTGAAATATAAAACCGAGATGCTGATTTCTAAAGGTAGAACGTTGATTTTCATTCATGTGAGTTACATCTACACCGTTATATATATAATTACCTTTATCAAATCTGTCCAAAAGTCCCATAAGGTTAAGGAGGGTTGTTTTCCCACTGCCTGACTTACCCATAATAACGGTGAAAGCACCTTTTTTAACTTTAAAGTTTAAACCTTTAAGGACCTCATAGTGATTAGAGGACTGATGATACCATTTTTGTAAATTTCTAATTTCAATTAGCGGTGATGTCAACTGTATCTCCCTCTTTCATATTATCTTTTATTTCACGAATGATTTTATCTTCAAAGTTTAAGCCGCTTTTAACTTGTACATATTTTTCATTAAAATCAATTGTTTCTACCTGTACTTTTTTTAGAGTTCCATCATTAACATTCCCAACATAGTTTTTTCCATCCTCACTTATAAGAGCTGTCCTTGGAATTTTAGGTAATTCCTTTTGATCTATTGCAGATATTTGAGCATGGAAGCCTGGATAAACATCTTTTTGTTCTGCTACGTCAATATAAACAGGGTATGTAGAATTACTGCCGGATGCAGATGAACTTTGCATAGATGCAGCTGGCATTGATGCTGCAGTTCCAAGTGAAACTTCATCAGGGCTTGTACTGATGAAGGTTATAGTACCTTTTAATACTTGTCCAGTACTCACCATTGTTACATCAACAGTTTGATTTAAAGTAAGTTTTAATATGTCTTTTTCACTTACATTTGCAACAATCTGCATTTTAGGTGTCAAGAGAGTAAGAATTGGCTTAGCTGAATCATTTATATTGCTGGTAATATTTACAACGATTCCGTCGAATGGTGCTTTAACTTGTGTATAAGCCTTATCTTTTAAATCTTTAATCTGAGTATTTAATTTTTGCTGCTGTTTTTTATTGTCGTCAAGTTGAGATTGAATATCACTAGAAGCAGTTGCTGCTGATAATAAAGCTGTGTTAGCTGATTGAGTGTTAGCTGATTTTTCCAGTTTTGAACAAGTATCCTTAAGGGTATCCAGCTGATCATTGAGAGTGTCAGCTTGATCAAGATATTGAGAATTCTTATAAGTAAATAGAACAGTATCTTTGGTAACTGATTTTTTGTCAGATACATTTATTGAGGTTAGTGTACCTTTTGTTGAATCAACTTGATAAGTTATCTTTTGGATATTCTGAAAACTGCCTTCTAAGAAAACTGTTTGTGGAGATGGAATTGTATATACAGAATAGTTTTTTTTACTGGTTTGGGCTGAAGCTTTTGATTTTGAAACAGTGAAGTAAGCGAAGCCGGATATTGCGATTACTGCTGCAGACAGCAGTGAAATAATAATAATATCTTTCTTTTTCATAATAACTCCTTTGATATGTTATTAAAAATCTTAGTAATATTATAAGTAATAAAATAAAACCAATCAATAGGTAATTTGATGTACTTATTACAAAAGTGAAATTTGTTGGAAGAGTAGGAAGTCTTATGATAAAATATAATAAAACATACTATTATGAAAATTGAGGAATGGAGGATTATTTATGGAGCATAATTTTGAAAATATCATTGAAGAGAAAAAATTAGGAGGAGGAATAATCACTTTAGCCGTACTTACCTTTTTGGGTACTGCATATACTTTATATTCCGGTATTCGAAACTTAATGTCATTGGATAGTATAAATAAGACGCTTGAAAGTGCTGGTTTTGCAGCAATATCATCTTCTCAAATTGTGATAGGTATTATTGTTGCCATAATTAGTGCTGTTGGTTTTGTTTTAATATTACTTTGGAAAAAACTTGGGATATATATATATTATGCTTCTTTTGTTTTAAATTTAATTGTAAGTGTAATTTTTGCCAGCGCCAATAATGTTCAGGGTATTATGGTGGTATTTATGTATGTCGGAATTGCTGTTGGTTTTATAATACCTGTTCTTTTAGCAATCTTTCTTAGAAAAAGGTTCAAATATTTCACATAAGAAAGTAAATTTCAAGTTTGACAGAGTCTGTGGCGGTGGAAGATCAATACAGATATATATACTGAATGGATTCGTGATAAGCCGTATTTAACAAGAGATTCAACAGTAAAGCAGATAAGGTAAATAAAAGGAGAACCAGTAAAAGCTATAAAGAGACTTTTACTGGTTTTTTATAGGTTGGATTAAGTTACAAGTTTGAGGCAGTAGCGGTATTTAATTAAATTTTATGGAAAATATTCAAGTTCTCTTTTTTATCAGACAAATTTATCAGATTGTTTAAGTATTTCTATTAAAACATTAAAATCTTCACAAGTGTGTGGGTATAAGTATCACTTGATTAAATAAACTGTTGAATTATAAATAATATGTTAAATTAACCTTTTGTATAGTATATTGACACTGAATTTTCTATACTTTAGAATGGTAAAGTATTAAAGTAAAAGTATAAGGGGGAAGTATACAATGAAGAAGAAAATAGCAATAGTATTAAGTATAATGTTAGCTGCAGGAACCTTTATTGCCTGCGGAAAAAAGGCAGAAAAAACTGACCTGGCTAAAATAAAAGAAAAAGGTGAAATGGTAGTTGGACTTGATGATACCTTTGTTCCAATGGGATTTAAAGATGAAAAAGGGGATATTGTAGGATTTGACGTTGATTTAGCCGCTGAAGTAGCTAAAAAAATTGGAGTGAAAGTTAAGTTCCAGCCAATAGACTGGTCAATGAAGGAAAGTGAGCTTACTGGCGGGAAAATAGATGTCATTTGGAATGGATACTCAATAAGTGATGAAAGAAAAGAAAAAGTTGCATTTTCAAAACCTTATCTGGAAAATAAACAGGTTATAATAACTCTTGCAAACTCACCAGTAAATACTAAGGCTGACTTAAAAGGAAAGGCTGTAGCAGCTCAAAATGGCTCTACTGCAGTAGATGCTGTAGAGAAGGAAGCAGATTTATTAAAATCTTTTAAAGATGGAAAATTAGTTACTTTTGAAACAAATAATGATGCATTAATGGACTTGGAAGCTGGAAGAGTAGATGCGGTAGTTGGAGATGAAATACTGATAAGATATTTCACTGCTCAAAGAGGGGAATCTAAGTATAAAGTTTTAGATGAAAACTTCGGTACTGAAGAATATGGTGTAGGTTTCAGAAAAGAGGACAAGGAATTCCTGGCTGCAGTTCAAAAGGCTTTAGATGAAATGAAAGCAGAGGGAACTTCAAAGAAGATATCAGAAAAATGGTTTGGTAAGGATATAGTTAAATAATCCTTAAATATTTATTTTAGGAGAGGGAATTAACATGATTTATGTGACGAACCTGATACCTTCATTAGTGGAAGGGCTTATGACCACGTTGAAAATATTTATAGTGACCCTGGCTCTTTCATTGCCTTTGGGGGTAATAATTGCGCTGGGAAGATTATCAAAAATTAAAGTAATCAAGAGGATAACCCAAGGATATGTATGGATTATGAGAGGAACCCCGCTTCTTCTTCAGATAGTATTTATATTCTTTGGATTACCTATAATAGGGATTACCTTTGAAAGGTTTCCGGCAGCATTATTAGCCTTTGTCTTAAATTATGGAGCTTATTTCGGAGAGATATTCAGAGCCGGGATTGAGTCCATTGATAAGGGTCAATATGAGGCTTCTGAGGTTTTAGGAATGTCAAACACTCAAACTTTTTTCAGAATAGTACTTCCTCAGATGATAAAAAGAGTACTGCCTCCAGTGTCAAATGAAGTGATTACATTGATAAAAGATACTGCATTAGTATACGTGGTTGGATTGGATGAACTTTTAAGAGTTGCAAAGATTGCTTCAAACAGGGATGCATCATTAGTTCCTTTAGTTGTGGTTGCTGTGTTCTACTTATTGTTGACAGCAATACTTACTAAGGTGTTCCAGATGCTTGAGAAGAAGTATTCTTATTATTTATAGGAGGACAAGCCATGAGTTTAAAAATCAGAGAATTATGTAAGTCCTTTAAAGGAAAGCAAGTGCTTAAGAATGTAAGCATGGAAGTTAATGAGGGTGAAATTGTTGCATTATTAGGACAGTCAGGAGCTGGAAAAACAACTGTTTTAAGATGTATTAACGGATTGGAGAAGGCTGATGGAGGAAGCATTCAGGTAGCGGATAAGTTTCTTTTTAAAACTGAAGCTGGAAAAGTTATATATGCTGCAACTGAAGATAAGAGGAACATTCGTCAAAACCTTGGATTGGTATTCCAAAGCTTTAACTTGTTTCCCCACATGTCTGTTATTGAAAATGTAATAGAAGCTCCGGTGAATGTATTTAAAGTT
>JBEHWK010000090.1:0-14648 GCA_040217795.1 Clostridiaceae bacterium | reverse complement strand
TCCAATAGAACTTCAACAAATTGCATATCATCGCCATGTATAACATAATCAATATTTTGAGCCATCTTAACCCCTCCTTATATATCCTACTTTAATTTAACCAAATACATACTATATTTACAACATATATTTAATACCCCGGGGGTGGTTTCAAATACTTGAACCACCCCCGGGGTATTATATCAATATTCTACTCTCCGAAAATTTTATCCATGAAGCCCTTTTTACCTTTATGGTGAGTTTCTTTTGTTTCCTCATAAACTTCACCTGATGCTTCAATAAATAATTTCAAAGCCTCTTTTTGCTTTTCATTTAACTTTTTAGGTATGTCAACTACGATTTTTACATACTGGTCTCCTCTTACAGTAGAATTGACCCTCTGTACCCCTTTGCTCTTCAATCTGAACAAGGTTCCTGATTGAGTTCCTGCCGGTACAGTATACCTTACTTCTCCATCTATAGTAGGGACTTTTATTTCAGTTCCCAACGCAGCTTTTGCCATTGATATATGCCTGTCAATATATAAATCAAAGCCTTTTCTTGTAAAAGTTTTAGATGGTGCAACAACGATTTTTATATATAAATCCCCTGGAGGACCACCATTTATTCCGTGTTCACCTTGTCCTCTTAAAGGAATTACATTATTTGTATCAACTCCTGCTGGAATGTTAACTTTGATTTTTCTATTTTTCCTGACTCTTCCTTTTCCTTTACAATCAATGCATGGAGTTTCAACCACCTGTCCCGTTCCTCCACACGCATCACAAGCAGAAGAACTTACAAAGTTACCCAATGGCGTCCTTCTTTCAACTCTGACTTGACCAGTTCCTCCGCATTTAGAACAAGTCTTTGGAGATGTTCCTGGTTTTGCTCCGCTGCCATGACAAGTATCACAGTTTTCTGTCCTTGATATGGAAACTTCTTTCTCAACGCCAAAAACAGCTTCTTCAAAGGTCAGATGAAGAGAATATTCCATATCATTTCCTTCTCTTGGAGCATTTCTTCTTCTTGCTCCTCCTCCGCCGCCACCGAAACCGCCTCCAAAGAAACTTTCAAATATGTCACCAAAACCTCCCATTTCAGAGAAGTCAAATCCTCCTTGACCGAAGCCTCCCTGACCAAAACCTGCACCATCTGCTGATCCGAATTGATCATAATTTGCTTTCTTTTGAGGGTCACTTAAAACCTGATAGGCCTCGTTTATTTCCTTAAATTTTTCCTCTGACTCAGCATCCCCTTGATTCTTGTCAGGATGATATTTTATTGCAAGTTTTCTAAAAGCTTTTTTTATTTCATCATCTGAAGCACCCTTTTTTAGTCCAAGCACTTCATAATAATCTTTTGAAGCCATATATTCACCACCTATTTACTTATAGGGTTATTTAAACCCTTTAATAAAAGGGAAGAGGATTCTCCCTTCCCTTTTAATCATTATATGTTTTTGTCAGCTTAGTTTCAACTATTTATCGTCATCAACCTTGAAGTCAGCATCTACAACATTGTCATCCTTTGGCTCATGAGCTCCTGCATTTCCACCCATATTGTTAGGATCAAATCCTTGGCCTCCCTGGTTTGCATCCTGATATATCTTAGATGAAACTGCGTAGAATTCCTGAGTTAATTCCTCAGTAGCCTTCTTTATAGCTTCCAGGTCATCTCCATCTTTTATTTTCTTAACTTCTTCCAGTTTAGCTTCAATCTTGCCCTTATCTTCTGCAGAAACCTTGTCTCCTAATTCCTTTAAAGTTTTTTCAGTCTGGTAAACAACTTGGTCAGCATTATTTTTAATTTCTATTGATTCTTTTCTCTTCTTATCTTCCTCTGCAAATCTTTCAGCTTCTTTAACAGCCTTATCTATTTCATCATCTGATAAGTTTGTTGAAGCTGTAATTGTAATATTAGCTTCCTTACCTGTTCCCTTATCTTGTGCAGATACTTTAACAATACCATTTGCATCAATATCAAAAGTAACCTCAATTTGTGGAATTCCTCTTGGTGCTGGTGCAATACCTGAAAGAGTGAATCTTCCAAGTGTTTTGTTGTCAGCAGCCATTTGTCTTTCACCTTGTACTACATGGATTTCAACACTTGTCTGTCCATCAGCAGCAGTTGAGAATATCTGGCTCTTTTTAGCTGGTATAGTTGTATTTCTTTCAATTAATGGTGTGGCAATACCACCCATAGTTTCTATTCCAAGGGTTAATGGAGTAACATCCAGCAACAATACATCCTTAACATCTCCAGTAAGAACTCCTCCCTGAATAGCTGCACCTACAGCAACACATTCGTCCGGATTCACTCCCTTTGATGGTTCTTTTCCTGTAAAGTTCTTAACCGCATCCTGAACAGCTGGTATTCTTGTTGATCCACCAACTAATAACACCTTATCTATTTCTCCTATAGATAATCCTGCATCGTTTAATGCTTTTCTCATTGGTTCTATAGTTCTTTGAACCAAATCATGAGTAAGTTCGTTAAACTTAGCTCTTGTCAATGTTAAATCTATATGTTTTGGGCCAGTTGCATCAGCTGTTATGAATGGTAAGTTGATTATAGTTTGAGTTGAAGATGATAATTCTATTTTCGCTTTTTCTGCTGCTTCCTTTAATCTTTGAAGAGCCATCTTATCATTTCTTAAATCAATACCATTTTCAGCTTTAAATGTATCAGCTATATAATCCATAACTTTTTGGTCAAAGTCATCTCCGCCTAAGTGAGTATCTCCGTTAGTTGATTTAACTTCGAAAACACCATCTCCCAATTCAAGGATTGATACGTCGAATGTACCTCCACCTAAGTCATATACAAATATTTTTTGATTGGTATCCATTTTGTCCATACCATATGCCAAAGCAGCAGCTGTAGGTTCGTTGATTATTCTTAATACTTCTAAACCAGCAATTCTTCCTGCATCTTTTGTCGCTTGTCTTTGTGAGTCGTTGAAGTAAGCAGGAACTGTGATAACGGCTTGTGTTACAGCTTCTCCTAAATAGCTTTCTGCATCAGCTTTAATTTTTTGAAGAATCATTGCAGATATTTCTTGTGGTGTATGATCCTTTCCATCTATTGTAACCTTATGGTTTGTTCCCATATGTCTCTTTATTGACATTATCGTTTTATCTGGATTTGTTATTGCTTGTCTTTTAGCAACCTGACCAACTAATCTTTCTCCGTTAGCTTGGAATGAAACTACTGAAGGAGTAGTTCTTGCACCTTCAGCATTTGCTATAACAACCGGATCTCCACCTTCCATTACTGCTACGCAAGAGTTTGTAGTTCCTAAATCAATACCTATTACTTTTCCCATATTATTATCCTCCTAATATTTCTTTTATTCTTAATTAACAACCTTGACCATTGAGTATCTGATTATCTTATCAGATCTTCTATATCCTTTAAGAAAAACTTCAGCTACTTTATTTGGTCCGAAGTCTTCATTTTGCTCATGCATCACTGCCTGATGCATATTGGGATCAAAATCTCCCGATGCATCTATTTCTTCAACCCCAAGCTTTTCCAATGCTCCATTGAAACCTCTGTGAGTCATTTCAACGCCTTTTTTTATGTCCTCAGCAGATCCTTCTACCGCTAAAGCTCTTTCTAAATTATCTAAAACTGGAAGAACTTCCTTTATGACATCAGTTACAGCATCTGTATAAATTCCTTCTTTTTCTTTTTGTGTTCTTTTCCTGAAATTCTCATATTCCGCAGTAACTCTCAATAGTCGTTCTTTCAATGTTTCAATTTCATTAGCCAACTTTGAATTCTCATTCTTTAGCACAGCATTCTGCTCTTTTAAAATTTCTTCAATAGATAATACTTCTTCAGTTTCCTTTTCCTCAGTAACCTCTGCATTTTCATCTGTTTCTTCCTGCTGTGATTCTAAATCCTTATTTTCCAATTCTAATTCTTCAGTAGTATTTTCTTTTTTCTCCAAGAAATCACACCTCACTTCTCTGGTATTATTTATAAACTTTGTTTATTAAGCAAAGAATTTAACTCTTTCATTACCTCTGCCATAATTGATATTACCTTTGAATAATCAATCCTTCTTGGTCCTATAAGACCTATTGTTCCCAAGGATCTTCTCCCTAATGTATATTCTGCAGATATTACACTGCAATCTTTTGCCTGAGGCAGGTAATTTTCATCTCCAATTTTTATGGAAATAGCTTTATCAGTATATATAAGCTCATTAACATAATCTTTATTATACAGCAATTCCAATATTTCCTTAGCTTTTTGAATATCATTATATTCAGAATAGTTGAATATATTTGTAGTGCCTTCCATGTAAACCTCGGAGGTTTTAGATGCCTTTAAGGTTTCATACAATAAGGACAGCATTCCATTCAAAATTTCATCAAAGCCTTTTAATTCAATTGACAGCCTGTTGATTACTTCTAGGTTAATTTCCTCTATAGTCAGATTCACAAGCCTTTCGTTGAGTATTTTATTAATCTTGTTCAAATCTTCAGGATAAAGTCTTCTTGTAACCTTAAGAAGTCCATTCTTTACTACCCCATCATCTGTTACAATAATGCATAAAATATTCAACTCATCAATCTGCATCAGCTGTGCCGATTTCATATAACTCTTTTTAACAGACGGAGCCTTAACCACACAGGTTAACCTTGTGAGTTCTGACAGAAGTGCTGAGGTTTGCTTTAAAACTTTATCAACCTCAAATAATGCCATATCAATGGTATACTTTTTTATCATTATTTCTTCTTCTAAGCTTAATGTCTTATATTCCATCAGCTTATCAACGTAAAGCCTGTAGCCTTTGCTTGAGGGAATTCTTCCTGCAGACGCATGCGGCTGCTCCAGGTAGCCCATTTCCTCCAGATCAGCCATTTCATTCCTTATAGTTGCTGAACTGACTCCCAACTCATACTTTTTTGATAATGTACGGGAACCTACCGGTTCAGCAGTCTTTATATAATCATTAATTATAGCTTGAAGTATCTTAATTTTTCTACCATCAATTGCCATAGAATCACCTCTTTTGTTAGCACTCACCATAATCGAGTGCTAATGACTACGATTTAAATATATTATTTCTTAGTTTTTTTGTCAATTAACAGATTTTCAAATAATGTTTATTATTCATTTGTTATTGAAAAAAGGATTCCCTTTTCTCTTTCTTTCTTCATTTATCTCTTTATTAATACAACAGATGATTATTTATCCAGCAAAAAATCTTTCATTACATAATTGCTTAGTTGAATACCTTTTTTACTTAAATATATTTTCCCTTTTTCTCTGATTAATAAATCCTCTTTTATGTGGTAATTTATCACATCCTTGTAAACACAGTCTATTTCTACCTTGAACCGTCTTTTAAATTCTTCTTCCGATATTCCTTTGGTCTTTCGTAATCCCAGGAACATGAATTCTTCCATGAGATCCTCATCCCTTAAAATCAGTATTTCCTCTGCTGCATTCTTCTTTTCTTCCATAGCTTCTATATATGCTTCAATGCTTTCAAAATTCTTTATCCTTTTCCCATCTATGAAAGACGCCGCTGAGGCTCCGCAGCCCAGATACTCGTCTAAATCCCAATATACTTTATTGTGTCTGCATTCTTTTCCTTCTTTGGCGAAATTTGATATTTCGTATTGAGTATATCCTTTGCTGCTTAAAAAATCTGTGCAATATTCATACATTTCTCTTTCTTCATCCTCTGGCGGCAGACTAAGTTGTCCCTTTTCTTCCAAATTATAAAAGACAGTCCCTTCTTCAACTATGAGGGAGTATGCCGAAATATGCTCCGGTTCCAATTCTGCAACCTGCCTTAATGTATCTTGTAAACCATTTAATGACTGATTTGGAAGTCCAAACATCACATCTACATTTATATTGTCAAATCCTATATTTCTTGCAGCTATATAATTGCTTTTAAATTCTTCAAAGGTGTGTATCCTTCCTAAATTTTTCAGTATGCTGTCTCCCGCACTTTGTAATCCGAAACTCAACCTGTTTACTCCGTACTTTTTCATTATTTTTAATTTATCGATGGTAAGGGTTCCCGGATTACATTCGACTGTGAACTCTGCATTTTGGTTAAATGACAATTTGCTCATTTCCCTTAAAAGATACTCCAGATTCTCTTCATTCAAATAACTTGGGGTTCCTCCTCCAATAAATACTGTATTATAGCTGTACTTTAAAGCCTCTCCTGATAACTCCATGGACAATTTATTCAGATATTCCCTCATTAAAGCTTCTTTACCGCTGTAGGATGGAAAATCACAATATCTGCACTTTTGTTTGCAGAAAGGTATATGTATATATAAAGAAATGCTTTTCATATAATATTTCTCCTTTATAATTAAAACTCAGAAGGATATTACTCCCTCTGAGTTTTATAATTTAATCAACTTTCAAAACAGCCATAAATGCTTCTTGCGGAACTTCAACAGAACCTACCTGTCTCATTCTCTTTTTACCTTCTTTTTGTTTCTCAAGAAGCTTCTTCTTTCTTGAAATATCTCCGCCGTAACATTTAGCCAGTACGTCTTTTCTCATAGCCTTTACAGTTTCTCTAGCTATGATTTTAGCACCAACAGATGCCTGTATAGGTATTTCAAAAAGTTGTCTTGGAATTATTTCTTTAAGTTTTTCAGCTATTGCTCGTCCTCTGCTGTACGCTCTTTCTTTAGGAACTATCATTGAAAGGGCATCAACAGACTCCCCGTTTAGTAATATATCAAGTTTTACAAGCTCTGTCTTAACATATCCCTTCAGTTCATAATCCAATGAAGCATATCCTTTTGTTCTTGATTTTAACGAATCAAAGAAGTCATAAACAATTTCATTTAAAGGAATATCATAATGAATTACAACTCTTGTTGCTTCTAAATATTCCATATCAATGAAAGTGCCTCTCTTCTCCTGGCAAAGTTCCATAACTGCTCCTGTAAAATCAGTAGGCGATATTATGGATGCCTTTACCATAGGTTCTTCCATATGCTCTATTTCAGTCATTGGCGGAAGGTTTGTAGGATTAGTCAGTTCTATCAGAGTTCCATCAGTCTTAAAAATTTTATATATAACAGATGGAGCTGTAGTAATTATATCCAGATTAAATTCTCTCTCTATTCTTTCCTGTATAATTTCCATATGAAGCAATCCAAGAAAACCGCATCTGAATCCGAATCCTAAAGCAATTGATGTTTCAGGTTCAAAATTTAAAGCAGCATCATTTATCTGAAGCTTTTCCAACGCTTCCTTAAGCTCCTCATATTTAGCTCCGTCTACAGGATAAATTCCTGAGAAAACCATAGGAACTGCCGGTTTGTATCCTGGAAGGGCTTGGGCTGTCTCTCTTCCTTTTTCAGTGATAGTATCTCCCACTCTGGCATCTCTTACATTTTTGATTGAAGCCGTTATATATCCTACGTCTCCGGCACTTAACTGATTTATAGGAAGGAAATTAGGTGTAAATACCCCTACTTCTGTAACCTCGTATACCTTATTTGTAGCCATCAGCTTTATCTGTGTTCCTGGTTTTACAATTCCATCTCTTACTCTTACATAGCAAACAACACCCTTATAACTGTCATAATAAGAGTCAAAAATCAATGCCTTCAGAGGTGCCTCTTCATCTCCTTCCGGAGCAGGAACCTTCTCTACAACAGCCTCCAATACATCTTTTATGTTCAAACCGGTTTTAGCTGAAATCAGAGGTGCATCATGTGCTTCTATTCCAATGACATCCTCAATCTCCTGTTTGATTTCTTCAGGTCTTGCGCTTGGAAGGTCTATTTTATTTATTACAGGAACAATCTCTAAATTATTGTCTAAAGCCAGATAGCAGTTTGCTAAAGTCTGAGCCTGGATTCCCTGTGTTGCATCCACTACTAATATAGCTCCTTCACAAGCTGCAAGGCTTCGTGAAACCTCATAGTTAAAATCTACGTGTCCAGGTGTATCTATAAGATTAAGGATATATTCATTGCCATCATCTCTTCTGTAAATCAATCTGGCTGCCTGAGATTTAATTGTAATTCCTCTTTCCCTTTCAAGTTCCATGTTGTCAAGAACCTGCTCTTCCATCTCCCTTTGAGTCAATGTTCCTGTTTCCTCCAGCAATCTGTCTGCCAGCGTCGACTTACCGTGATCTATATGTGCTACAATAGAAAAATTGCGTATATGTTTTCTTCTTTCACTTATCATATCAAATCTATCCTTATAATATCTTAATTATAAAGACAGCACTCACCCCCATGTAAAATAATCAGATAAATTATAACACAACTATCCTTCGATATGTCAACTAATTATACATATTAAGAGAATTTCACACAGCTTAATTATAGGGTTACTTTACTGAAACTTAACTTATGCATGTTGATTTCTTCGAGAATTGAAAGAAGAAGCGGCATGCATAAGTTTATAGTTGAGGTTGGAACCCTATATTTTCAGAAAAAACTTTTCACATTCTGATATATACCCTCAACTCCATCCTTAAGGTTAATCAACCCTTTCATACATCCATCAACTTTGTATTGCTGATCATTAACTTCCAGTATGCAGCTCTCTCCCTCAGTCTCATAAATCTTTATTTTTGACTTATCTTGTATGAATTTTGAGAACTCACTTCCAAAATCCTCCTTGATGTTATTGATATTAATCTCATTAAGACTACTATTTCTTTCACTGAATGCTTTTGTGTTTATTATATTGATTTTGATTAAACCTGAAGCAAAAATTACAGCAATTGCTGCCAGTAATATAACCCGGATTTTTCTCATAAAAAAATGAGCACCCCCTAAATATTATATTTATAATGATGCTCTGATTTCATATTTTTATTCTATTGATTTGTATTTATTGCTTCAGCAATTAATCTTGCAATATATTTTGCTGTATTTTGTGCTTCCATATAGGTATTTGAATTTGCTCCAACCTCAATGAGAATCGCATTGGGGCTTTTCCCCTGGTTAAAAGCTTCCTTTCCTCTTCTGTATTCATTTATTCCCCTGCTTAATCCCGGGAAAATATTTCTGGATAAAGTATTTAACTTGTCTGTAAGTTCTTTGTTTTTAGAATAATACTGACTGTTATGAGCCAGCACAAACATTATTCTTGCAAGACTTTCCCCGTTTATTGAAGTAGTAACTGTTGTCTTTGTCTGCACTGCATCCCTATGAAGATCTATAATAATCTTAAAGCTGTCATATTTGTTCAAATATCTGCTTATGGTTTCTCCGGATCTTTTATAGCTGTCATCATATGATAATGAATGTATAGTTTTATCATGAATAACCGATATCCCGTAATTCTCCTCCAATTCCTTTGTCAATGCATCACCTACACCCACAACACTGTAATTGGCATCAGTTGTCTCTGAGGTTGCTGGACTGTAATATTCAAGTGTATGCGAATGATATATCAGCACTTCAGGTTTATCTACATTAAGGGTTTTTTTCAACTTTGGATTGTACACCTGTGATGACACATTTGCCCCTTCTTCAGGCATTTCTTCCGGTGTATACTTTATTATGCTTTTATCACTCAGCTCAAAGGGATCTACTGAAGATGCAATGTTTTTGTCCAATTGAGATTTATCAGGCAGTTCATTAAAATAAGGCACTTCACTTTTAATAACTGTAAAAAAATTCAAACCATCAACGCCTAATATTCTGGCAATATACTCCTTATAATCTGCTCTTTCTCCACCTTTATCAGATAAACCAACAGATTTTATATAAGGAATTTCATTGTTTAACAGGGAAATATAGCTGCCCTGGTTTTGTATTTCATTCAAATATATAAAATAAAATGTTCTTGCTGATAAGATTGCTATCAGCATTCTTATCAGCACCTTTTTGAAATTTATATTTACATTTTTATCATAAATTGACTTAACCGGCATCACAATAAAATCCCCCCTCTTCTAAATTTATATGGGAGGATTTACATAATTATTATCACTTTAATGTTAATTCATAAATTTATTAATTTCATCCATATCTAAATTCGGCTGCAAAGAAATATTGATTCCGTCAGCTATTATTTTTGATACAGAATCAATGACAGCATCCACTTCCTTAGGTGTCACCATCAAATCCCCGATAAAGGGATTCAAAACTTCCTTGATCAGCTTGCTCTTTTCTCTTTTATCAATATTTTTCAGCATTTTATAGAACTCCCCTTCCTTATTGGATGCATTTATCATTTCGTCAAGGACTAAATCTATTGTATCATTTGCGATTGTGGCTGCATCGACTACAGTGGGTACTCCTATGGCCACCACAGGTACACCAAGGTTTTTTTCATTTATCTCCATTCTGTTGTTGCCTACCCCTGCTCCAGGAGATATTCCTGTATCTGATATCTGTATTGTTCTGTTGACCCGTTCCAGCCTTCTTGAAGCTAAAGCATCTATACATATTACAACAGAAGGTTTTATGTTTTGCACAATTGATTTGATTATTTCCCCTGTTTCTATTCCTGTAGTACCTAAAACTCCTGGAGCTAAAGCGCAGACAGAATTAACAGATTCATCAAATTTATCGGGCATTATCTCCTTAAGATGTCTTGTTATCATTATTTTTTCTGCAACCTTTGGCCCTAATGAATCAGGTGTTACATTCCAGTTTCCTAGTCCCACCACCAAAGCATTCTTATGTTTTTCAATATTAATTAAATCCTCTAAATTTTCTCCTAAAGTTTCAGCTACCCTTTCCATAATTTCTCCATCATAGTGGGTAAGTTCAGGAATCTCTATTGTTATGTAATTGCCAATAGGTTTTCCCATTTTTACAGAGCCATTTTCGCTGGTCACTTTTACCCTTGTCACTTTTATATCGTTGTTTACCTCCTCTTTTACCACTACTCCATCAATTTCTCCCTTGTGTTCACTCTGGTATATTTCTCTGGCTTCTATGGCTAAATCTGTCCTTACATTAAACATAAAAAATCCCTCCTAAGAACTTTATGTTATTAGGTTCCCCAGAGCTGCAATTTATTATTTTACTATAATATAAAATTTCTACTTGAATTAAAAAAAATTCAATGCTATAATATGGTTTGTTGAATGTGAACTCGAAAGCAGATTTCCCCAAAACTGCAGAGGCCCTAAAAAATTGAAGGGGGTGAAAAGGAATGGCAAATATTAAATCAGCTAAGAAGAGAATAAAGGTTACTGAAACTAAAACTCTTAGAAATAAGATGTTAAAATCAGCTTTAAAAACAGCTATAAAGAAGTTTGAAGTGGCTGTAGAAGCAAAAAACGCTGAAGACGCTAAAGTTGCTTTTGCTGGAGCTGTTAAATCATTAGATATGGCTACTTCAAAAGGAATAGTTCATAAGAACATGGCAGCTAGAAAAAAATCAAGATTAGCTTCTAAATTAAACGCTATGGCTTAATTTTATAAACCGGTCCCAAAGGACCGGTTAATTATTTTTTTGCAGTTCTTACTGTAGATATAAGAAGGAACTCCATCTCAGTTAAAATATTTGTGGAAATGCTCTTAATCCGTTTCTCTGTAGCAATGCATAACCTGATGCACTCCTCCAGCTGCGCCAAAG
This sequence comes from Clostridiaceae bacterium, assembly GCA_040217795.1. GTDB lineage: Bacteria > Bacillota > Clostridia > Clostridiales > Clostridiaceae > Clostridium_T. Next base: position 3,107 of record JBEHWK010000090.1, on the reverse strand, counting down.
TAAACTTTTTGCCTTGATTGATTAATTTTTCCGTAACAAAAGGATGCATTCCTGACTCTTCAGAAATCATTCTTGCTGATGCACCTTTTTCAGTCTTAATCTTTATTCCATATAACTTTCTGAATTGACCTTCAATTAATGATAATAATTTATTTAAATTCTCACCTTTGTAAACCAGTTCATTCATCAATGTTATAGCCTTCTCCGGCTTCTTTTCAGAAATAAAATCAATAAGATCAAATATATCATCATCGCTTTCGTGAGGTAATAACAGATCTATATCGTCTTTAGTTATTGCTCTGTCCTTTGTGTAACTCGCTAATTTTTCAATTTCTCTTTTAATGATATCTAAATTTTTTTCAACTTTCGTGATAAAATATTTCAATTCTACTTTTCCGATTTCCTTATTTAAGGAATTAAAAACCTCCATGGCTTCTTTTGCCAGTCTGTCTTCTTTTTGTTTATCCACATGAACAAGGACAAGTTTTCTATCTAATGAAACTAAAGTTTTATATTTTTTATTATTGGGTTTATCTCTTTTATCATCCAACAGAACATATGTGAGCAAAATTATATGTGAAGGAGTATTTTTAAAGTAATCAATTATCCTTTTATAATCGGCATCACTGAAATCTTTAGAAGTTTTTAAAAAATTTGCCCTGTATATCACCACTACTTTTTTATCACTCATAAATGGGAGAGTCTCGCATGCATTCATAATATCATCAGTTTTTACATTCATCCCATCCAGCTTTATATAGTTGAAATCCTTAAAACTTTCATCAAGCACCTTTTTTGTAATGCTGTCAATAACTTCTTTCATTAAGGCTTCATCTGTCCCCGCTAAAACATATGAATTCTTAATATTGTTATTCTTTATTTCTCTCTCGAGTTCCTGTAATTTTATCAACTTTTATCCTCACTTATTACTAGAATCTTATTATCATCTGCCCTAAAACAAATATGATCTCTTCTTCTTTAAAAGTAATTATACCACATTTCTCAGTGCTTTTTGTCATTGAAAAACAATAAACATCATTGCTGTGCAATTTTATGCAAAGGTTATTTCCTCTGACAAACATACAATCTCCGGATGAATTTAAGGGTATTTTATCTCTGTAAATATCATTTTCTATAATTTTATTATTGAAAAGATTGTACCTGTTAATTCTACCCCTATAACTTACCCTTAATTCCCTGCCCTTCTCAATATTTATTTTTACAAGCGGAGAATATATACAAATAATTAAAGGGATAGTAATGAAGGCAGGAAAGTACTTGAATTGTTCAAATCCTTCTTTAACAAAATAAAAACATCCCAGGCAGATAATATAGAAATAGATAATCTCCTTCTCAGTATTTACTATAGGTAATGATATATATTTAAGAATGCTTAAAAGCCTGTTTATCAATATAGTTATCATATAAGATATTCTTACGATAACAAGAAATAAACCTCTCCATTCATATGTTATCAGAAGCAAATTTCCCAAAATCACTATAAGACTAAAAAAAGGCATCAAAATCAAATTAGTCAGCATGGAATTTAATGAAATTCCTCCTATTGATATTCCTGCTACAGGCAGTGAGAGTATCTGGGGAGAAATGCTTATGGCCAAACTTTCCCTTATATATTTAGGCAATGCATGAAAATACTTGTTAAGCCGGTTATTAAAAAGAATTATTCCTGCTGTTGCCAGATATGATAACTGAAACCCTAAGTCCAAAGGGCTGTAAGGTGTTGTAAGGCATATCAATATACCGGAAAATGCAAGAGCCGAAATGGGGTTGTATTCCCTGAAAAACTTTTCTCCCATCTTAAGGACTATTATCATAATAAATGCCCTTAATGCCGGTGAGGAACTGCCTGTAAAAACAACGTAAAATGCACATACTACCAATGCAGCTTTATAGCCTGCCGTCTTTTCTAAAATTTTATAAATCATTGCCAAATGAAAGCCCGATACAGAAACTATATGAATAAGGCCCCAGTATTTCATATCATTTTTCTGTTCTGACGAAAGTTCATCGGTATATCCGAAAGAAATGGCTGAAATCATTGCTGCAGTTTCTTTGTCTGAATATTTTTTAATTTCCTCATACACTTTTTCTTTATATTTATACAAGTATGAAACCATATCCTTAAATTCATAACTGCATCCTTCCTGATATATTATCCCTGCTGTTCCCTGACTTTTATCTGAATCAGGCATAAATTCCCCTCTTATCAGATACCTGCTACCCACATTCAGCTTTAAATAATTTTCCTTTATTAATATCCTTCTTCCCTTGTAAATTCCTTTATACTCCTCAAAGCACTTACCTGTTATCCTAACTGAATAATTACCTTCCGGAACAAATGGAATAGAATAGTAAAAGAAGTTATTCCCAATACTCAATATGAAAAACAAAAAAATACATGCAGTACTTTTATAACCTCCCAGAAGAGATATCAATAAAAAAATCACCAGAGAAACAATGATGTACCCTGAATTGAAGTCAGAAGCATATACCAGTGACCCCATAATAATAGAAGCTAAAACAGAAACCAGAGGATTTTTCAAAATCAAATTATCTTCACGCACAATCAACACCTCTAAATAGAATTCTTTCCTTTTTAGGTGCTGTTAAATCATAAAAAAATCGTCAAGGCGATTATGAGCCGTCGATTTTTTTCTCGCATCTGCCTTTCCGAACGTATGTGAGGAAAATCCGGCAGGCGACTATTTTTATTTTTTACTCTTTAGGGACTGTAATTAGACTAAGTATAAATCGTGTATGCTTTAAGTTATCCAAAACTTAAAAATTTTACAATTCCCTAAAGAGCAAAAAAAATGCGACTTAAGCCGCATTCTAATTATCCATTAATTTGTTTTTTTGCAATTTCAACTAAATCTGCAAATGCTTTTGGGTCATTAATTGCAATTTCAGATAACATTTTTCTGTTTATGTCAAGTCCTGCTAACTTAATTCCATTCATGAATTTTGAATATGAAAGTCCATTAACTCTTGTTGCTGCATTTATTCTAGCTATCCAAAGACTTCTGAAGTCTCTCTTCTTAAGTTTTCTTCCTACATATGCATTTCTTAATGCTCTTATTACTGTT
>JBEHWK010000089.1:0-14661 GCA_040217795.1 Clostridiaceae bacterium | reverse complement strand
TGGAGAAAGCTGATGAAATTATAAATTTTTATTTCATCAGCTTTATTTTATTGATTTATATTTAATTATCTGATATAACTAATTTGAAACTAAATATGACAGTTCGTAAGCTTCCTGTCAATAAACAAAACTAGGCAATCGTGGATGTAAATAACTTTTTTATTTGCATTATTCAGGGTGCCTTTGCACCCTTTTTTTATTTTCAAAAATTTTGGAGGATATTATGTTTATTTTAAAAAGCGAAGTTGGATTTGATTCCTCTCATTACCTTGGAGGGTATGATGGGAAATGTGCTAATATACACGGACATAGATATAGATTAGTTATTAAGGTTAAAGGGACTGAACTGAAAGAATCCGGATCAAACCGTGCCATGGTGGAGGATTTTAATTTTATAAAGTTAGTTTTGAAGGAGATACATGATCTGTTTGATCATAAGCTGATTCTTGAGGATGATGAACTTGGGAGAGATCTGATAAATAGATTGGAAGGCAGTCCCCAGAGCTTTGACTATATCTTAGTTCCATACAGACCTACTGCCGAGGAGATGTCGAGAGATATATACAACAGGATAAAAGCAAGGGGTATAGATATTTACGAGGTTGAACTTTTTGAAACTCCTACAAACAGTTGTATTTACAGGGAGGATTAATAAACTGACAGAGAAGGAAGGTGTTTCATATGAAATACAATGTTATAGAAAAATTCCTATCTATTGACGGAGAGGGTCCGACAGCAGGTGAAATAGCTACTTTCATAAGATTTGGGGGGTGCAATCTTGGCTGCAGGTGGTGTGACACTGCTTATTCTATTCCTCAGGATGTGAAAGGTGAATCCTTGAGCAAAGAGGAAATATATGATTTTATTAAGGGGAATGGAGCAAGGAACGTAACACTGACTGGTGGAGAACCTTTAATTCAGGAGGGCATCCAGGAGCTGATAGAGTTCTTATCGAAGGATCCGGAATTGTTGATACATATTGAAACCAATGGATCAGTTCCCGTTTATAACTTTGAGAGTTTAAGTAATGTTAGTTTTATCGTTGATTATAAGCTTCCAAGCAGCGGAATGGAAGGCAAAATGGATATGAAAAACTTTGAGGAGATTTCATCAAAGGATGTATGTAAATTTGTAATAGGATCCACTGAAGATTTGAAAAAAGCTAAGGAAGTTACAGATAAATACGGACTGACCGGGAAATGTTTAGTATATTTCAGCCCTATTACCACAAGCATTGACCCTGAAGAAGTGGTTGAATTCATGAAAAAGAACAAAATGAACAACATCAGGCTGCAGATACAATTGCATAAAATAATCTGGTCACCGGAAACCAGAGGAGTTTAGAAGGGAGAAATCAATATGAAAAATGATAAGGCTGTAGTGGTTTTCAGCGGAGGACAGGACTCCACAACCTGTTTATTTTGGGCGAAGCAAAAGTTTAAGGAAGTAATTGCGGTTTCATTTGACTATAATCAGAAGCATGTTTTCGAGCTGGAATGCGCAAAGAATATTGCTAAGGAATTAGGAGTGGAACATCATATTCTTGATATGAAACTTTTAGGGCAGCTTGCACCTAATGCATTGACAAGAAGTGATATAGAAATAAAGCCCGGGGAAAAGGGAGCGCTCCCGTCAACTTTTGTGGATGGAAGAAACATGCTGTTTTTAACCTTTGCAGCAGTTTTTGCAAAACAATTGAATGCACCTCATATCATAACAGGGGTATGTGAAACAGACTTCAGCGGATATCCGGACTGCAGGGACATTTTTATTAAATCCTTAAATGTTACTTTAAATCTTTCCATGGATTATCAATTTGTTATCCATACGCCTATAATGTGGATAAACAAGGAAGAAACCTGGAAGATGGCAGATGAGATGGGAGCCCTGGATTTTATAAGAGAGAAGACATTGACCTGCTACAGGGGAGTGATAGGAAACGGGTGCGGAGAATGTCCGGCTTGTAAGCTCAGAAATAAAGGGCTAGAGGATTACTTAAAGTCAAAAAACAGCAAATAGGAGGATTTTCAGATGATAAATAATTTTGAGGGAAGAAGCAAAGAAGAGCTGGAAGGCATAAGTTTGCTTGGAAGCCAGGGAACGAAATACAAAACCCAGTATGACCTGAGTATACTTGAGGTGTTTGACAATAAACATGTTGAAAATGATTATTTTGTTAAGTTTAACTGCCCGGAATTTACAAGTCTTTGTCCTATGACAGGACAGCCGGATTTTGCAACTATATATATAAGCTATATTCCAGGTAAGAAGATGGTAGAAAGTAAGTCATTAAAATTATATTTATTCAGTTTCAGAAATCATGGGGATTTTCATGAGGATTGCGTTAATGTGATAATGAAGGATTTAATAAAGCTGATGGATCCCAAATATATAGAGGTTTGGGGAAAATTCACTCCTAGAGGAGGGATCAGCATAGATCCTTATTGCAATTATGGAAAAGCGGGTACTGTCTTCGAAGAAATGGCAAAAAACCGTCTGTTCCAGCATGATATGTACCCTGAAAAAATAGATAACAGATAATAAAATTCTCCTTTTCAAGGAAATGCATGGAGTCAGGATAATGAGCAGTTAAAAGTTTAAGAACTGTTTGCTATCCTGATTTTGCTATATGTATATTATAGAGAACCATTACGGAAACTTTAGTTTATACTTGTTGGAAAATTGCAAGGTGAGGCAGTTTTGGGTCATGTATAAATTAGTAGTTGCAGTTGGAACCCTATAATAACTGCATTATAATAAGTATATACAGAACTAAATTATAAGAGGTGATTCACACTTGATTTTTTCATCCTTTGAGTTTAATAAAGAGGAAGCCATATATAACCAGATAAAAAATCATATTAAGGAAAATATAGATAAGGGAATTCTGAAAAAGGGAAGCAAGCTTCCATCTACCAGAGAGCTAAGCAATATTTTAGGTGTGAGCAGAAGTACAATAGTAACTGCATACGAGATTCTGGAAAGTGAAGGTATAATTCAAAGTGTCAAGGGGAAAGGAACCTTTGTAAACTATGAATTTAAATGTAAAGAAAAAGAATTTAATATTGATTGGGATTTAAGAATCAATAATTATGCAGCAGCTTGTGAGAGACTTGATATAATCAAGACAGAACTGACTTGGAAAAAAGGGATGATATCCTTTAAGAGCATAGCACCTGATGAAAATTTATTTGATATAGATGAATTTAAGAGAGCCTTTTTAAATGCCTGGTCTCTTGAAGGTGAAAAGCTGTTAAACTATGGGTATGCAAGAGGATATAAACCATTGATAGATTTTTTGGCAGCATATATGAGAGATAAGGGAGTGAGTACGGAAGGTAAAGAGATTCTCATAACAAACGGATTCACTGAAGGGTTTGACATGATAATAAGCTCCCTGACAGTGCCTGGAGACACGGTTCTTTGCGAGAACCCCACTCATAATACAGCTCTGAAAATAATGAAGGCCCATGAATTAAGAGTAATAGGAGTGCCTTTGGATGAGGAGGGAATTAAAGCTGATAGGCTTAAGGAAGCATTAGAAGGTAATCAAATCAAGCTGGCATATGTTATTCCATCTTATCATAATCCCACAGGTATAGTTATGAAAGGAGAAAAAAGAAAAGAAATATTCGATCTCTTTCAAAAATACTCAGTTCCAATAATAGAGGACGGATTTAATGAAGAACTCTTATATTCCAGTTCCCATGTTCCACCAATGGCAAGCTTATGCAGCAACGGGAATGGGGTGATATATATCGGCAGTTTTTCAAAAATACTTTCTCCAGGCTTAAGGTTAGGCTGGATATTAGCGGATAAAAGTCTCATAAGCACTCTGGAAAGTGTTAAAAGAGCCCGAAATATCCATTCCTCATTTCTTGATCAGGGAATACTATATAATTATATGATAAGCGGATCTTTCAGAAAGTATGTAAAAAGAGTAAGAAGGCACTATAGGGATAAATATAAATTCACTCTTGAAAAGATAAAGGAGTATATACCTTGTGAAAAAATATTGGGAGAAGGAGGATTACATATATTTATAAAATTAAAAGGTGTCAATGCCAGGAAGGTTTTAGACATATGTTATAGAAAAGGTGTTGTTTTTACGCCAGGAGATATATTTTATACAGATAACCAGGGAGAAGAAACACTGAGAATAGGTTTTTCAAGGGTGAAAAAGGAAGATATTGAAAAGGGTATTAAGATAATCGGAGAATCGGTAAAAGAAGTAGGTGGTTTAAATAAGGATTAAGAATAAAATGCATGAAGGAGAAGTCCTTGCATCCTTGTGAAAGACACCGGGAATATATTATAATGGGGGTAAGTTAAATTGAATCAGGAGAGTGACAGTATGTTTACAAAAATTCAAGATGCCATAAAGGACATTAAAGATGGGAAAATAGTTATAATAGTTGATGATGATAATAAAGATGATGATGGCGCCTTTGTCATGTCTGCAGAAAAAATAACAAAGGAAGCATTGAACTTCATGCTGAAATACGGAAGAGGCTCAATGTCAGCTGCATTGACGGAAGAAAGGCTTTCAGAGATCAACTTGCCTGGAATTGTAGAAAGTACTGGTGAAAATGGAAGCAGGGATTATATTTTATCAGTTGACCATGAAAAAACTGTAAGCGGGGTATCAGTTCAGGACAGGGTTCTGACTATACAAAAGCTTATAGAAAAGGGGCAGGTAAGAAAAAATTTCAAAGTACCGGGTCATATTGTTCCAGTGAAAGCAGTGAAAGGAGGGGTTCTTAAGAGGGCAGCCAAAGCAGAAGCTATTGTTGATTTAGCTTTTCTTGCGGAACTCAATCCTTCAGGTGTTATTTGTGAGATATTAAATGAGGAAGGTTCTTTAGCAAAGATGTCTGAATTAATTGACCTGGCTAAAAAACATAATTTGAGCATAGTTTCTATTGAGGATTTGATTGCCTACAGAAGAGAAAGTGAATGTTATGTTGTGAAGGAAGCTGAAGCAAATCTTCCTACTGCATACGGAACTTTTAAAATGGTTGGGTTTGTAAATAAGTTAAATGGGGAGCATCATGTAGCGTTGGTAAAGGGAGAAATTAAGGAGGAGGATGAAGTTCTGGTAAGAGTTCACTCTGAGTGTCTCACAGGAGATGCATTTCATTCATTAAAATGTGATTGCGGAGAGCAGTTGGCTTCAGCATTAGCTGCAATAGAAAAGGAAGGAAAAGGGGTATTGCTTTACTTGAGGCAGGAAGGAAGAGGAATAGGGTTAATTAATAAAATCAAGGCCTATAAGCTTCAGGATGAAGGCATGGATACTGAAGAAGCAAATATTGCTTTGGGATTCCCTGCAGATATGAGAGATTACGGAATAGGAGCCCAGATATTAAGTGAACTGAAGGTAAGAAAGATAAGACTTATGACTAATAATCCCAAAAAAATTATAGGGTTGAAGGGACATGGAATTGAAATTGTAGAGAGAGTGCCTCTTGTAATGGAAACCAATCTGTTTAATGAAAAATACTTTAAAACCAAAAAAGATAAGATGGGACATTTATACTAAAAAGTTTTTAAATAACATATGTTCAGTTTATAGGAAAAGGACAAAAATTAATTATATTTTTTTTGAATATTTATATTGACTAAAAAAAGAACTGAAAGTAAAATTAGTGAGTAAAGAAAAAATTCAGGAAAACAGAGGCGTTTTCATTTCAATGGCAGGTATAGACTGGGGGGTCTATTCTTATTGGTATGATTGCGCCTTTTTTTGTTATAGATTTAATACAAACATTAGAAAAATATTAAAAATGGGGGTAGAACAAATGAATGTATTAAACGGTGCAGATATGGGGTTTGTTATCTTTTCTGCTGCTTTGGTAATGCTTATGGTTCCTGGATTAGCTTTGTTTTATGGAGGGATGGTTAAGAGCAAAAATGTATTGAGCACAACAGTTCAAAGTTATGCTGCTTTGGTAGTTATCTCAATACAGTGGATACTTATAGGGTATACTTTAGCCTTTGGCCCAGATATAAACGGGTTAATAGGAGGATTTGACTGGAGTTTCTTAAGAAATATCGGAATTGAGCCAAATGCTGATTATGCAGCTACAATTCCGCATATGGAATTCGTAGTGTTTCAATTGATGTTTGCAGCTATAACAGCTGCGGTAATTTCAGGTTCTTTTGCAGAACGTATGAGATTCCCTGCATTTTTGGTATTCATGCTATTGTGGAGCACATTTGTTTATGACCCAGTTGCACACTGGGTATGGGGTGGTGCAGGAGAACACATGGGATGGCTTAAGAAATTAGGAGTCCTGGATTTTGCAGGTGGAAATGTTGTAGAAATCAACTCAGGTATTTCTGGACTTGTGGCAGCAATAGTAATCGGAAAAAGAAAGAAAAGAAAACCTGAACCACATCATATTCCTATGGCAATACTAGGTGGAGGAATTCTTTGGTTTGGCTGGTTTGGTTTTAATGCCGGAAGTGCTCTATCTATGAATTGCATAGCTGTAAATGCATTCTTAACTACAAATACAGCAGCTGCTGCAGGTGCCATTGCATGGGTAGCTTGCGAATGGATCAGACATAAAAAGCCTACAGCATTAGGAACAGTCAGTGGTGCGATAGCAGGATTAGTTGCTATTACGCAGGGAGCTGGTTATGTAAGTCCGATGTCCGCCATTATTATAGGATTAGTTGGAGGAACTTTGAGCTTCTTTGCAATTGCAGTTCTTAAATCAAAACTTGGATATGATGACGCATTAGATGCTTTCGGATGCCATGGTGTTGCTGGTATATGGGGAGCTATCGGAACTGCTTTGTTTGCATCAAAAGCAGTTAATCCAGCTGGTGCCGACGGAGTGATATATGGAAACTTTGCATTATTGAAAGTTCACTTGATGTCAGCATTGTCAGTAGGAATATATGCAGCTGTAGTAACCTTTGCAATATTAAAAGTAATGAGTTTCTTTATGAAGCTGAGAACAGATGAGGAACAAGAGTCAGAAGGTCTTGATGTTTCACTGCATGGTGAAGGTGCATATACAGGATTTAATACATAATATTTAAAAGAATATCTTACTCAAGGGGAGGAAACTTGTTTAGTACAAGCTTCTCCCCTGATTTCCATTCAACAATAACTGGACTAATGGGTTAAGGGTATAGTATTATATTCTTAAGGGGGGGCGGTTTTGTTGGAAAATAAGCTTATGAAAATAGACATTATAACAAAAGCAGGCAAATTTGATGAATTAAAAGAAGCTCTGAATGAGATTGGTGTCACAGGAATGACAGTTTCTCATGTATTAGGCTGTGGTATGCAAAAAGGTTATACAGAATTCTACAGGGGAGTTGCAGTTGATATGAATCTGCTGCCTAAAATAAAAGTTGAAATCGTAGTGAGTGAAATTCCTGTAGAATTGGTAATAAACACTGCCATAAAGGTATTGAGAACTGGTAAAATCGGTGATGGAAAAATATTTGTTTATAAAATGGAAAACGCAGTGCGTATCAGAACCGGAGAAGAAGGTCAGGCAGCAATTCAAGACAGTGAAAAGTAAATCGGAAGTTTTTTGATTTCTTCTTTGATAAAAAAGTGATATAAAGTCTCATTAATGCAACCAGGCAGATAAGATTCCAGGGAAATCTTATCTGCCTGATGTTTTTAGATATACTTTATAAATTCTTTATGAAGCTCTGATTTAAATTCAAAGCCTAAATCTTTCAATACTGCTGATAAGGCTTTAAGGGTAATGTATAATTTTTCTTCATAGCAATTTTCGCCCATGTGGCCGATTCTAAAGACTTTATCTTGTAAAAAATCAAATCCTCCGGCAATTACTATCTTATGTTCTTTAATTAACTTGTTAAAGATATCGCTATACTGAATTCCTTCAGGAACCATAACAGTTGTAACGGTATTTGAGTGGAAGCTTTCAGCAAAAAGTTCCAATCCGGAATTTATCAGTGCTTTTCTTAGTGCTGAGCCATTAACCTTATGTCGCTCCAATATGTTTTTATCATTAAGAGCATTATCAACAGCCTGGTCTAAAGCGTATATATCACTTATCGGCTGAGTATAAGGGAACCATTTATCCTTATACCAGTTTTTCCATATGGATAGGTTAGTATAAAATCCTTTTATAGGTTCCTTTCTGTTATCTATAGCATTTAATGCTTTTTCACTGACAGATAAAAAAGTTAATCCTGGAGGTGCAGAAAGACATTTCTGAGAACCTCCGATAACTATATCTATCTTCCAGTCATCTACATACAGTTCTTCGCCGGCTATGCTGGAAACAGCATCCACTACAGAAATAATGTTATATTCATTTAGAAGTTTACATATCTCTGCAATAGGGTTGGTTATGCCTGAAGGAGTTTCACAGTGAACTAAAGTAGCGATTTTAAAGTCATTATTATCACTTAAAAATTCCCTTAATTTATTTATGTCTAAGCCATTCTTTCTATCTCCGTGGAAGTATTGGACATCTCCATCATAAATTTTGCAGAAGTCTCCAAAACCAGCACCGTATATTCCGTTTTCAATACATAAAACTTTATCGCCTTTTTCCACAAGAGAGGCACAGGCAGCCTCTAATCCCAATATACCTTCACCAGATAATATTAATGTGGTGTTTTTAGTATTTAATAAGGTCTGAAGTTTACTGCAAGTTTCCTTGTAAAACTCAAAAAAGTCTAAATCCAGGTCTGGATTGGTTATTTCTGAGCTTAATGCTCTTCTGACGTTTTCCTTTATATAAGTGGGACCTGGAGTCATTAATAACTTATCCATTTATAACCCTCCTTAAGATTTAAGAAAGAGGTAATACTTTTCTTCTTTTGAAAGCAGCCTTAAGTGAAGTTGCTAAAGGAAGTCCAAGTACAGTACCAACTACACACTGCATAAAGTTAGGCCAAACTGAAAGCATCGGTGCATAAATATTTCCATAAAGGATGATTTCAGCTATGTAATATCCTACTATCATGATGATTGTCGCAGCACATATACCTGTAATATTGAAAATAAATCCTTTAACTTGACTATCTTCACCTTTTGAAGCAAAATATCCGATAACATAACCCATTGCAAGTCTTATTATGAAAGTAAATGGAGCCCAAACAGCATATGGACTTGTTAAATCGAAAAGAGCCATTCCAAAAGCAGCCGATACAGCACCAGCTTTTTTACCAAATACAATTGCAATTGTAAAGGCTATAACATTTCCCAGGTGGAATAAGCCTCCCGGTGTGGGTCCAGGTATATTTATAAATCTTGTAGCAACATATATGAGAGCTATAAATAAACCATAAAGAGCTAACTCTTTAGTATTAAAATTGTTTTTTGAATGAATGTTCATTTCATTACCCCCTCGATAATTATTGTTGTAATTATAGTAAAACAATAATTAAAAAAAGCAAAATGTACCGATACAATAGGTGAATGTATCAAGTATGTCTTTTATGATTCTTCCAATATGGTTTCTTTTTCAGCATTTAATAAACTTATGTTTTTTAGTATATCATTCTTGTCTTCTTTAAGAGAAGATTGGATACTTTCAATTGAAGCTTTAAGTGCTCTGCTGTTTTCTAATGCTTCTTTAATTGGCGATTCCACAAGAAGATCTGCAAAAAAGTTATCAAACAAATTATCACTTAGAAAATCTAATGTATTCAAGTTTATTGTTTTCTGCAGCCTGTTATCTAATTCGCTTAGCTCAACTTTATAGCTGCTTAATTGAAGTTTAACTTTATTTATGTAATCTGATATATTTTCAATTTTAAGCCTGCTTGTAATCTTGTTTAGCCGGGTTTCTTTCAATATGCTGTCGGCATCTTCTAATTCTGATGTAAGATTAATTAATGTTGAATACAATAATGAACCTTGTTCAAGGGCTTCGGTGACATCCTTAAGTTCAAGGGACAGCGTGTTAATTTCATCTATTATCTTTAGCAGTTTCTTCTTTTGGGGATGTTCGGAAGAATTAAGCAACTGTTCTTTTTCAAACAGAAGTTTTTTATATTCTTCCTCAAGATCTTTATAATAAGTGACTTCTTTAAGTAATTGCGATTTTTCTTCCAAAAGAGTAGTAAGATAACTGTTGCACTTTTCAAGGTTTGCTTTTGCCTCAAGTAATTCTCTTTTTTCTTCAGACAATTTCCTAGTATACTTGCCAGTCAGTTTTAAAAAAAGTGTGGTTAATGAGAATGAATCTAACTCCTTAATATCAGATTCCTCATTATTGAAAATTTCACTTAAAGCTTTTAATTGACGGTTTGTTCTGCTGACTTCAGATTCAACTGCAGACAACTTCTCAGCTAATTTGGAAGAATAAGATAGTTTACCTTTGATTTCCTGAAGGTTTTTACTATTGATTTCAATCATAAAAATACTCCTCTATATTATGTATTTAAGCTCAAAAATATGTATATTATCAGTATAACCTCACTTTTGGCTGTTATCAATATTTAATAAAAATACACTATATTGGAAGTTAGTATATTTAATCTGACATGAGTTTATATCAAAGATATATTAAATTCAAGGGTGGACTAACCACTTTAAATTAAGGTCATTGGTATCAGTGAAGGGAGCAGGTTTATATATGTCAGAAATAATTAATGAGCCTATTCATAAAAAGTTATATAGGACTTTAAAGGAATCTATTATTAAGGGTGAATATAAGTATGGAGATAAGTTCATTTCAGAAAGAGACGCCGGAGTTAAATATGAAGTTAGCAGGGTTACTGCGAATAAAGCTATAACAGCCCTTATTTCAGAAGGAATTCTTGAATATAAAAAAGGGGTTGGTACTTTTGTGAAGTATAAGCCGCTGCCTTTCGATATCAAAAAACTTCTGACCTTTACGGGGAAATCTGAAGCAAAGGGAGTAGAGGTGACTTTTGATATTTTAGAGTTTAGAAAAATAAAAGAGAAGGATATTCCTGCAGATGCAGCAAGGCACCTTAATGATAAAAATGAGGATGTGTATTATATAAGAAGAGCAGGTCATGCAGGAAAAAGGACTATGATATATGAGAGAATATATCTCAGAAAAAGTGGATTTAAAAATTTTGATGAAAAACAGCTAAGCGGATCTTTCTATAAAGTTATTGAGTGTAATGAATCTGACATTACCGGAGTAATCCAGAAAGTAAAGGTAATTTCTTTAGGGAAGCAGGAAGCTGCAGTTCTTAATGCACAAAAAAAGTCTCCGGCCTTTCAGGTCAAATGTATAGGATATTCTGACGGAGAGGCTTTATGGTATGGGAAAACTATTTACAGAGGAGACTGCTGGGAAATTGCTGCGGGTGAGAATGAGACAATATGAGCATATAAATAGATTTCTAATGAAATTCTAATATTCTCCTAATACTCCTGTAATTCTTAATAAATATAATGAAGGTACAGAATAAATAAAGAGTTTTACGCTAACAGGCTAAATTTTCATTAAGAATTAGGAGGGAGTATCATGGTAACACTTGAAAAAATAGACGAATTAAAAAGCAGAGTCAATGTATCATATAATGATGCTAAGGAAGCTCTGGAGAATACTGAAGGAGATATCCTGGAAGCTATCATCTACCTAGAGGAAAAAGGCAAAATAAATACCGACGAAGAAAAACAGGAGAGTTCTTCAAAATCAGGATGCAAGGTTGTTGACTGGTGCAAAAACTTATTAAAAAAGGGAAATTCTAATTTTCTGGTTATCAGCAAGAAGGAAACCACAGTATTGAGAATCTCTTTGACAATAGCAGCAATATTAGTTATTGCAGCGCCATATGTTTCAATACCTGCATTTATACTGGCATTTTTCACTGGTTACAGTATAAGGTTCAGTGGAAGTGATATAGAAAAAACAAAAGCAAATGATGCCGTGAATAAGGCTTCAAAAACAGCAGAGGATATAAAAAGTCAATTTGCTCAATGATAAAGGGTTTCCTAGTGAAGACTTAACTTAGAACCCTATATTAATTTATTTAATGATGGATGTTTTGTGGGATGAGCTTGAAAAGAGGCTATTCTATGAAACATCCTTTAATCCTTTAATTGACATTTTTCTTTACAAAATAGACAAATGGAACTTATTTTTATGTATAATTTAATTAATAAATAAATTACTTATGGGGGAATTTCAGTGAAGAAAAGGATACTTATTGTTGAGGATGAGGTTAAGATTGCCAGGTTTTTAGAACTTGAACTTAATTATGAGGGATATGAAACTCAAAAATCCCATGATGGAAGAATGGGGTTGGAAGCTTTTAAGGAAGGTAAGTTTGATTTGGTTTTATTGGATATCATGCTTCCTTCAATGAGTGGTATTGAGGTGTTGAGAAGAATACGAACTATATCTGAAGTACCTGTAATCATGTTAACAGCTAAGGATCAAACTATTGATAAAGTTACAGGGTTAGATTTAGGAGCAGATGATTACGTGACAAAACCTTTTGAAATAGAAGAACTTTTAGCCAGAATAAGGGTAGCATTAAAGAGAAATGGCGCAGTAAAAATTCAGAGCAATATTCTTACCTCAGGAAAGCTTAAGGTGAACTTGGATAAGTATACCGCAGAATATGAGGAACAATTACTGGAATTTACGAAAAGAGAATTTGAACTTTTAAGATATCTTTTAGAAAATAAAAACAGGGTATTATCAAGAGAAAAGATAGTTGAAGAAGTATGGGGATATGATTATATAGGTGATACAAATGTTGTAGATGTATATATAAGATACCTGAGAAGTAAGTTGGACGAGAGATTCAAAAAGAAGATAATTTATACCGTCAGAGGTGTGGGATATATGATAAAGGATGAGTAACAGATTTAAAAGTGATAAAAAAGTTCAGGCTGTTCTCTCAAAAGTAACCAGGTATATGGATAAAGCTATTGAGGGGATATTATCAAAAATAAGGTTGTCAATAGTTCTAAAGTTGAATTTCATGTATATCATAAGGATGGTAGGCTTGTTAATAACGCTGGATATATTCATTCTTTCAGGATATGCCTATGTGGAAGTGAGAGAAGCCCAAAAAGAGGTTATTTCATCCACAATGGTTATTTCTGGTATAATAGAAGAAAGCACTGAGTTTCCTGAGGAAAAAATAAACATAATTGCTTCTGCAGGAAATACAAATTATCATTTCTATGATTCACAAGATAATCTAATTTATGAAAATAACAGCGAAATCCCTTTACTGAATAAAACAATTCTTAAAATAAGTGAAAGAAGTTATTTGAAGACCTCGGGCAATGGGTATTTCGTAAATCCTTCTTTAAATAAATGGAAAGAGGGGTTGGTAAATATAAATTATGTATATGAGCATTCAGTAAATTTTAAGGATTTGATAATTAAAATTACAACTGAGTATAATCTTAAAGAGAGTCTGTATCTGCTAAAAAATGAAATCAGTGTGATAGGACTATCAGAAATAATTCTCTTACTGTTATCCTTGATTAAAATTACTGCCACAAGTAAAAAAATATTGAAACCTATAGATGAAATGAATAATACAGTTAAGAATATAACAATAAATCAGCTGGATACAAGATTAAATATAAGCGGATCACAAAATGAACTGAAGGATTTGGCAGCTACATTTAATGATATGCTTGACAGAATCCAGAGAGCACATGATGTTCAGAGTCAATTTGTAGCAGATGCTTCACATGAGTTACGAACACCTATTTCTGTAATCCAAGGGTATGCTAAGCTGCTGGACAGGTGGGGAAAGGAAGATAAAAAGGTTTTACAGGAGTCTATAGATGCAATTAAATCAGAAGCAGAAAATATGAAGAGGTTAGTTGAAGATTTGCTGTTTTTAGCCAGAGGAGATAAAAATACTCAAGAAATAAATTTTAAGAGTTTTTCTCTCAAATCTTTAATGGAAGAAATATTGAAGGATACACTTTTAATAGACAAGAATCATTATATAGAATTAAAAAGAAATGAAGAAGTTGATTTTTATGGAGATGAAAAGCTGATAAAGCAGACCTTAAGAATTTTCATAGATAACAGTATTAAGTACACCCCAGAAGGGGGAAAGATTGTATTAGAAGCGTATAAGGAAAATGATCAGTTGTTTGTGACCATAGAAGACAATGGCATAGGAATAGCTGAAGAGGAGTTGCCTAAAATATTTGACAGATTTTACAGGTCAGATAAATCAAGGACAAGAGAAACCGGAGGCACTGGACTGGGACTTTCAATTGCCAAGTGGATAATCATGAAACATAGGGGACAAATATCAGTGAGCAGTGCTCATAATAAGGGTACAAAGATAATAATAAGTTTTTCAGGTGGTATAGATCAAAGCAGTAGCACTGACACCAATAAATAAAAATGAATTCAAGTTTTTGATGATACGTGAATTCTTCTGAATAGATTTCAGAAGAATTCATGTGTCTTCTATGTTTTATAGGACATGTTGAATTTATATTTAAATGTCAAAAAAAGATCTGCAGAGAGGTAGGATACAAAAACTGGGATTAGTAAGCTGATTATTGTATTTGTTTTGTAATAAATAAATGATAAAATAGGATGAATAAACAACAAACCCAATATGCTCAAAATTAACCAGAAAAAGCAAAAACGTAAAGAAATATATCCCTTGAAGTTAAATCTGAGATTAGTGTAGTCCCAGTATTGTAAATTAAAGAACTTTTTAAGTAAAATTGCT
>JBEHWK010000088.1:0-14874 GCA_040217795.1 Clostridiaceae bacterium | reverse complement strand
CTGATAAGAATATATTCTGGCTTCTTACCTCACATAACTTAGTTTTACTGGTACCATCTGTTTTCATCTTGTAAAGTTCGCCAAAATCAGTCCACCTTACATAATACAGCCACTCCCCTGCTGCTATTATACTTGAGCAGTTCTCATCAGACATCTTGCTCTTTTCAGTACCATCAGTTTTTATCTTGTATATTCCCTGAGAAACAACCTCATTATTTTTCCCAAGCTCAAATCCAAAGTAGTAAATCCAGTCACCTATCACATTTATATATCTGGATATTTCATCATTTAGTTTTGTCTTTCCTGTACCGTCTGATTTTGCTTTATATAATTTCAGTGATGCTGAATCTGAAAAGTTTGTGTAATTGACATAGTAAATCCAATCACCTTTTTGAAGAGCCAGTCCCTGATTGGCAATATTGCTTCCTGTATTGCCATACTCTATTTCAGTGCTTGTGTTATTTGAAGTATCAGGTTCAGTATTGTTCCCTGATGGAGTTCTGCTGCTGCAGCCAGTAAAAAGTGAAACAATTAATGTACATGTTATAATTAAACAATTAATCTTCCTCATACTTTTCTCCCCCAACTACTTTATACATATGATAATTTATCTTCAACCTTCGGACTTGTATGATTACGAGGATCTCTCCAAGTATTCATTACGGATTTCCTCAGTAAGTTTTGCTGAAAGTTCAGGGTGGCCGTGAAATACAGCCGGTGTATTCTGCAGCTGCTCGATAAGCCATGAATTATTCTTCTTTTTGACAATGACAGTCTGCACAATATTCAAAGATGGATCTATATCCTCCTTGTCATGAAAAAATGTTCCAACTGCAGTCTCCAGAATACACACGTCATCTGTTATGAATCTGATGCTTCTTATTATTGTAGTATGAAACAGAGGCTCATGTTTCATTAAAACACCATTTAAGTATTCTTCAATCTCAACTTTTCCATTAGCAGCAGTTCCGTCAAAATCAATTATAGTGCCCTCAGTTGAAAAATGACCTGCAAACTTATCTGCATTGCTATTATTCCAGCAGTTTATCATGCCATTATATAATTTCTCAATGGCCTTGATGTCTTCTGATTTTTCCAACAAACTTTTCCTATTCAGGGAATACATAAAAACTCCTCCATTACTCATAAATTATATATATGGTCCCTCTGTCAGCTTCTGTCTTGAATGTCTGAGTTTCTGTAACTTTATCCGTCAGCTTATTCATATTCACATTTCATAAAAATAGTACAACCAATACCCCAGGGGTGGTTCCAATAATTGGAATGACCCCTGGGGTATATATACATTTTTATCCAGGAATTATAAGAACCTGATTTACATATATAAGATCAGGGTTTGAAATGTTATTTGCACTTACTAACTGCTGGATTGTAACACCGTAAGCTCTTGCAATAGCATATAAGGTATCTCCTGCCTTAACAACATAAGTTGTTGCTGATGGTGTTGGGGAAGGTGTAGTTGTAGTTGTCCCTGCAGGAATCCTTAAAACCTGATTTACGTATATAAGGTTAGGATTTGAGATTCCATTTGCATCCACTATTTGCTGTATTGTAACACCATATGCTCTTGCAATAGCATATAAGGTATCTCCTGCCTTAACAACATAAGTTGTTGCTGATGGTGTTGGTGTTGGGGTTGGGGTTGGATTCGGTGCAGGAGTTGTAGTTCCCACCGGTATAATCAGAACCTGGTTTACATATATCAGGTCTGGATTTGAGATATTATTTGCATTCACTATCTGCTGTACAGTAACTCCATAGGCTTTTGCTATCATATATAATGTGTCTCCATATTTAACAACATATTGTGTACCTCCGGAAGTGGTGCTGTATGTCAGCAGCTGGGACATTGTAACAAATGAATATCCCATACTCTTAAGACTTGTAATCATATTTTGAAGAGCATATTTCGTATTTACTGCCCCAGAACCTGTGTGCATCAATACTATTGCTCCAGGACATGCATTATTTACAACTCTTTGTGTTATTGTAGCTGCAGAGTTTCCGGTCCAATCCAATGTGTCAATTGTCCATGTTATTGTTTTTGTATAGCCTGCTTCACCCACTGCCTGCAGAACTGTTGAATTGTAATCGCCGTATGGGGGTCTGAAGTAAGGTTTTGTTGATTTGCCTGTTATTGAATTTATAGATGTTTCAGCCCAATTTACCTGATCTTTCATCTGAGTTGAAGACAGTTGTGTAAAATATGGATGTGAGTATGAATGATTTCCAATTTCATGTCCGTTTGCAACTATTTGTTTCAGTATGTCAGGATGTGATTCTGCAGCTTGTCCTGTAAAGAAAAATGTAGTTTTTATATTATTTTGTGAAAGTATCTGAAGGACTGCAAGGTCATTCGCTCCATCATCCCCGTCATCAAAGGTTAATGCAATAACCTTGCTTGCAGTGTTCACTCTGGATACCACCTGAGAGGTGGCAGCAGAAGCCTGTAAAGAAAGAACTGACATTAAAAGCAGTATTATTGAGAAAATTCTCATTACTCTGATTTTTCTTATTTTATCACACATTTTTTCACCCCACCTTTTTAAACATCCAATTTTCAAATGCAATTGTATAAGGTGCAAGCATACTATTGAATAATGAAGAAATTATACCTCCTGTTCACCCATAAGAATGGAGTGAACTTCTACTCCATAACGCCTTATCAGATCATGCTTAGCTTCTTTGTAAGCTTCACTCTGACCTTTTTCAAAAGTTCTGTCAACATAATAACGGGCAAGTTCATCAGTTATTACATCCAATAACAATTCAGCAAGCAAGAGACGTGCTCCGTCTTTAAAATGGCCTTGTCCATCAACATAAAGCCTCACTGTAGGTGCTTCTGTGTTTATAAGTATCAGCCGTTCTTCAGGGCTGTAAACAGCTCTGTCCATATCATTGTTCAGGTTGCGCAATTCATATCCTCTGAATAAATCAACAGAATTATCTCTATCCCAGGGCTCTGGGACCTTCTCTGACGAATGTCCATATTCTTTCCCTGAAACATCATCGGAAATGGAGATTTCACAATCAGCACTATAAGGGCCTGAATTAACCTGTATCTTTCCCTTTGCACCTGTTTCCGTTCCTGTAACTTGCCATTGAAAGCGGCCATCTTCAGGTAAATCAGATACAAGTACCGCATCTACAGGAGGCTCTGCTTTAATGCTTTCATGAAAATCATATATAAAATTAAGTATGTCCTGGTCAAGCAACTGTTTCCGATCAACAATCATGGTTATGTGAAATGGATGTGAAACTTTTCTATAATAAAATGGTGTACTGAACCGTAATACAGCAGATCGTCCTGTTTCAAAGGGTCCATTTATTCCTGAGCCCTGACCAGGGGAAATCATAATTCCTAGTTCTTCAACTGCAATTTTGTTCATTCTTTTTAATACATGTTCAATCATCTCCTGAGTTCTTTTTGAAGTAACAGCATGATCCACATGACTTAAGCGAAGTTGCTCATTTTTTATTGGACCTTTTATCATTTCACTGACAGCTTCACTGAAAGAAACCACAAAAGGATCCTTCATATTCAAGCCATCCCTCTCATCACTGATGATGGGATTTCCCTTTGCAAGCATTTCCGCAAGTGCCGGGCAATTTACAATTCCGTAAAGATACTCTGTACCCAACTGATTTTCATAACGGAAGAATTGACAATCAAAAACCGCAGTACCTGAAATTACAAGCAATCCATTTGTCCGCTCATTTCCTCTCAATACTAAATCAGTATCCAATGCTTTTTTCAGAGTCAAAGTAAAGTCATACTTCTTTCCTTCATAGTTAAAGGTTCCAACTTCATCAAGACCTATCAGCAACTGTGATTCAGGCTCCTTGAAACTAAGCTGAACTGATGCCTCCACTTTAGCTGACTGGTTCAGATTGACCAATTCTACGCTGCGCCTTTTTAATATATCCCTTAAGTATATGTTGTTTGTAATTGTTTTCACAAGGGAGCTGAAGTAAGGAACATTTGTAAGAGGGTTTTCAACTATGATTGTTACCTGGGTACCGTTACTGCCAGCAGGAATTTGCATCCTTAAATAGTCTTTATCCTTAGCATCTCTGTCTTTATTCCAATCATCATACAGGTACTCTCCATATTCTCCTCTGAAAAGATCAATTCTGGAAACCTTACCTTCATATATTGATTCAATCCACCCGTGACCTAAGCCATATACTGCCTGTTTCATTCCCCGGCCAAAATATCCTCTTCCGCCTGCTTCCCCCCTGGCCAAAAGACTGTGTGCCCCTCCGTAGGATAAGACGGATACTATCCTTTCAAAGGACATACCTTCAGCGTTGTCAGTGACCGTAAGGACTGCCCCATTTTGACGGCGTTCATAGGTAATTATAATTTTATTGCTTACAGGAAGCTCCTGATATTCAAGCCGTGAATAGCTGTCATCCGAGTTTGTAATCAATTCTACAAGTGCTTTTTCAATTGAGGAGAACCGTCGTGAATCGATATCTATAACACGCTGATCTACAGGTAATGATGTTACAGTCATTATAACCCTTCCTCTCATACATAAATATACAATGAATCCTTAAGGTATCTATTAAAATTTTATTGTCCTTATATGTCTGTCTATACATATTTTATCATAATTTTGTGTTTTTTTCAATTTTGCATCTACATATTTCGACAAAGCAAATATTTCCAACTACCCCAGGGGTCGTTCCAATTTATGGAATGACCCCTGGGGTAATAAAAAATCCCCCGGATAAAAAACCGGGGGAAGTCAGAAAATTTTATTATTTTATTTCAGTTAAATAATCAGCCATATTAATACCAAGGTAATTGCACATATCTTCAATTTCTTTTAAAGTATTTTTATTTACCAATATTCCATTTTCTAATTTGTCATCATATGCTTCCATCTCTTTTTGTCCATGCGTATAGATTCTTAAAGCACCTGCAGCTTTTTTGGATTCTCTAAGTTCTGTCAGGTATTTTGACATATGGTTTTCTATGCTTTCCTTATCTCCGAACATTCCATAATCAGCTGCTAAGAAGAAATGGCATGTTCCTGCAGCCTTTCCGCCATCTATGTAATTTGAAGTAACACCACCTGAGAAAATTGCACAGAACATTTCTACCGCAACTGCAAGGCCGTAACCTTTGTGTCCGCTGAAACCTTCACCTGAACCTCCTAATGGAAGTATTCCTCCTCCAATTTTATTTATTATATTATATAAAACAGCCTTAGCATCATCGGTATCCTGACCTTCACCATCCAAAGTCCAGCCAATTGGAAGTGGTTTCTGATTTTTGTTATAAACCTCAACCTTACCTCTTGTAACAACACTTGTTGACATATCCAACAAGAATGGATACGGTTTTGCAGGCATTGAAATAGCTAAAGGATTACTTCCCATCATAGCTTCTCTTCCAAAAGTAGGAACAGTTATAGCTTCTGAATTAGTCATGGAAATTCCAAGCATTCCTTCCTTTTCTGCCATTTTTGAATAGTAACCGGCAATACCATAATGATTTGAGTTCCTTACAGTAACTAATCCTATACCAGTTTTTTTAGCCTTTTCGATAGCAAGTTCCATTGCTTTTTTACCTACTACCTGCCCCATTGCACCATGTGCATCTAAAACTGCAGAAATCATTGTTTCATGAACAGTTTCTATTTCTGCATCAACCTTCATTATGCCGTTCTTTATTCCGTTATAATAACGAACAATTCTTTGCATTCCATGTGATTCTATACCAAATAAATCTGATAATAACAACACATCAGTGATTGTTTCACTGTCTTCTTTGCTGCAGCCAAACTTTTCAAAGGCTGTAGTGCATAAATTTTTCAAGTCACTATAACTGTATTTTAAATAGCCCATTTTTTTCTCCTTCCAACTTATAAAAAATCAAGTTTTATTATAGCAGTGTTTTATAAAAAAGACCAATCAAATTCTTATATAAATTCAATATTATGGATACAGGCTAAAGATTTTTACTTGGCGAAAATAATATGTCAATCGATTGACATATTTCTTAGCCTCATATATAATAAACTCACAGAAAACAATTTCAATGTGAATAAATATATAAAAAAGGAGCAGTATAATGATTAATTTTGATGACAATATAAAATTTGAAAATAAAAAAATTGATGTATTTACGGTAGGAGAAGTGCTTGTAGATATGATATCAAAAGAATACAGTGATAATTTCCAGTGCAACGACTACAGCAAATTTTTCGGCGGCTCTCCTGCAAATATTGCAATGAATGTAAAAAGGCTGGGAGCAAATTCAGCAATTGCTTCTTCAGTTGGAAAAGATGGATTGGGAGATTTCCTCATTAAGCATCTTGAGGATAATACTATAGATACAAAATATGTTACCAGATCAGATGCTCCTACAAGCATGGTTCTTGTTACAAAAAGCAAATCCACTCCTATTCCTATATTTTACAGAGGCGCTGACTATAATTTAACTTATACTCCTGTACTTGAAGATGCTTTACAAAACACAAAAATTGTACACTTTTCCTGTTGGCCGATTTCTCAGGAACCTTCAAGAAGCACCATCGAAAGAGTAATTACAGAGGCCAGAAAAAACAATGTCCTTATAGGATTTGATCCTAACTATCACCCTATGCTATGGCAGGCTGGCCATGATGGAATCGAATATATAAAGAGCATTATAAGCAAGGTGGATATAGTAAAACCTTCCGAAGATGATGCTGAAAGAATATTTGGACCTGATACACCGGAAAACCAAGTTCAAAAGTTCATTAAACTTGGAGCTCCTTTAGTAATAATGACTTTAGGAAAATATGGAGCTATTGCTTCCAACGGAAAAGAAACCCTTCATTTTGATGCAGTGGAAACTGAAGTAGTTGATACTACGGGTGCAGGAGACGCCTTCTGGTCTGGCTTCTATACAGCTGTGATAAAAGGATATACTCTGAAGGAATCCTTACACCTCGGTTTTGCTGTAAGTGCATATAAGCTTAAATATCTGGGGGCAGTTGTAAAGCTTCCAACTATAGAAGAAATAAAAACTATTTATAGTATATAAAGGAGAGATTAAGAAATGGCAGTTAAAAATCAAGTTCAATTAATTACTTATCCTGATTCGCTTGGAGGCAACTTAAAGACTCTTAATGATGTGCTTCTTAACTATTTCCCTGATATATTCAGAGGCGGCGTTCATATACTTCCACCATTCCCATCTTCAGGAGACAGGGGCTTCGCTCCTTTAACCTATCTGGAAATAGAACCAAAGTTCGGAACATGGGAAGACATAAGACGTATCGGAGAAAACTTCGATGTACTTGTTGACTTAATGGTTAACCATATTTCCAGGCAATCTGCATTCTTCCAGGATTTTCTTAAGCACGGAAGAAAATCACAATATGCAGATCTTTTCCTTACATTAGATAAGATCTGGAGCAATGGAAAACCTGTACAAGAAGATATCTCCAAGATGTTCCTGCGCAGAACCCAGCCATATTCTACTTTTACAATAGAAGATACAGGTGAAACTGAAACTGTATGGACAACGTTTGGTAAGGAAAACCCTTCAGAACAAATCGATTTTGATATAAAATCAGAAAAAGTGAAAGAGCTTTTAAAAGACTTCCTTGTTAACTTCAGTAAACAGAATGTAAAAATAGTAAGACTTGATGCTGTAGGATATATAACAAAAAAACTTGGAACAAGCTGTTTCTTTGTTGAACCTGAAATCTACGAATTTATTGATTGGGTGACAGACCTGGCAAACTCTTTAGGAATTGAGCTGCTTCCTGAAGTTCATGCTCACTACACAACTCAATACAAATTAGCTGAACACGGAAACTGGATATATGACTTCATACTTCCTTACATGGTTCTTGAGACACTGATCAGCAAGAACAGCAAAAGGATTAATGAATACTTAAAGGTACGTCCTCATAAGCAGTTCACCATGCTTGATTGCCATGATGGAGTTCCTGTTAAACCTGACCTTGATGATCTTGTACCAACTGAAGATGCTAAAAAGGTTGTGGATGTATGCCTTGAAAGAGGGTCAAACCTGAGCCTGATTTACTCTGATGCACACAAAAACAAAGATGGGTTTGATGTTCATCAGATAAGATGTTCATACTATTCAGCTCTTAACTGCAATGATGATGCATATCTTGCTGCAAGAGCAATACAGTTCTTTGCACCCGGTATCCCTCAAGTATACTACGTGGGACTTTTAGCAGGTAAAAATGATGAGGAAAAGGTAAAAGAAACTGGTGAAGGCCGTGAAATCAACAGACATAACTTCACACTTGAAGAGATTGACAAGGAAGTGCAGAAGGATGTTGTTCAAAGACTTCTTAAGCTTATCAGATTCAGAAATGAATATCCTGCATTTAACGGTGAATTCAGCGTTTTAGTTTCTGCTGAGGATGAAATGAACCTTTCATGGAAGAAGGATGACAAGGTTTGTACATTAAAGATAGATTTAAATACTGATAAATCAGTAATTGAATATGCAAATGAAGAAGGACAAACTGTCCAGTATATTCTTTAAAAACAAATATATTTTAAAATAAGGATGCCCTGTCTGTCACAGGGCATCCTTAATATATGGCAATGTTAAATTTCTATTTTCAATGAGTTTAACTAAATTAATATGTACTTAATCATATCTTAACTTTCCTGCAGTACCATAGAATCAGGAGGTGAAGATATATGAAAAATCTTAATATTTGCATTGATATTGACGGAACCATAACAGATGCTTATTTCTGGCTTGATATGTGCAATAAACACTTTAATACCAGCATTACTGAAGATGAGGTAACTGAATACTGTATACACAAAGCTTTTGGCATTGATGAAAATGAATATGACATGTTCTATGAGGCGCATAAATTCATTATGCACTCAACTCAAAAACTCAGAGAAGACGTTCAGTCAATTTTAAAAAAGCTAAGCATGGATAATAGTATATATTTTGTAACTGCAAGAGATAAATCTCTTACAATGCTTACACATTCTTATTTAAGAGAAAATGAAATCCCTTATGATGAGTTATTTGTCCTTGGTAGCCATTACAAGGTTGATACTGCAAAGAAATTAGACTGCAGTGTGTTTATTGAGGATAATTATGATAATGCTATGCAGCTTTCAAATGCCGGTTTTGATGTTCTTCTTATGGACACAAATTATAACAGGAAACCTGTAAATGAGAATATCACCAGGGTTTATAACTGGAGCCAAATATACGAAATTATAAATAAACTGCCATTACAAGAGGAAGCAATGTAATGACAGTTTATTATTTTGCTCTTTAGAAAATTATAAATTTATGGATTATGGGTAACCCAATGTACACCTGCCTATAATCAATTCAGCATCAGCAGGAAGATAGCCCTCCTCCTTTGATTGTAAATCCTCGATTATACCATTCATCGGAATAATCAATTATTGTTCCGTCTACGAAAATCCCAAAATCTGAATTATAGACAATCTTAATTCCTCTTGATTCTGTAACTATATCATTATTTTTCTTTAACTCATCCAGAGTTAATTTAAACTTTGGGCCTCCTCAGCCATAACCTCCAAAAGAAATTCTAAGCATTGTTTCTTCAGGATTATTGGCTTTCTCTCTGATTTCTTTAAACTTGTCCGCTGCTTCCTTAGTTAAGTTAATCATTAAATTTCACCCTCCTTCTTCTTTTATTGAACCAGCTTTTATACATAAAAGTCCATGTAATGAACTCCTGGTCTCCTTACATCACCATGTCTTTCTGTCACACCTAAAGTATCCAAATACTCAAGTATTGATATAGCTGTTTTTCGGCTGCATTGCAGGCAATCTCTTATAAAAACTGTCGTTACAGATTGATTATTCCGAAACATCTCTCTGATTTTATTTACATTATCCTGCAGCAGATTATGATGCATTAATATATCATTCCCTAAATTTATTATTTTACCTGTTCTCATTAGAACCTTGAGGATATCATCATAATTATTTAACATGAATTTGTTCACTGCACTGTCAATTTCTTTTTTGACCTGATCACTGTTTTTTAAGTTCATGCCATTATGAATGATCATATCTTCCAGGAATTTCACTTCTTTTATCCCCATGATCTTTCTAATTACATCATCACTTTTTTTCCTGATCATATTATTTTCTAATATAAGTGTACCACTTTCCATATAGTAATTAATCAAGTCGGAAAAGTCTTTACCATCCATATTACTGAAAAGCCTGCTTTTAATTCCCTCTTTATCTATTTCAAATTTAAAAGGATATTTTTTATAAAGATCATTGAACTCTTCATCTACCATTTTCATATATTCATCGCATATGTATCTGCTTACATATTTACCTGAAGATCTCATCCCTATTATTTCCCCGGATACAAGCTCTTCCTGTATGCTGTTTTTAACATCTCTTTTTTTTCCCAGAACCATATGCCAGATTTCATCTGCGGAGAGAGGCTTCCCTGCAAATTTCATTACCTGTTTTATCACTGCTTTTATATCTCCTGACTCAGCAATTTCAAAGGCTTCAATATCATCTTGTCTGAATCTCCCTCTATTCCTTGTAAAATGTGAAAGTATCTTTCCTCCTCCTAATGTTCTTACAGGTGAAAATTCTCTGATAATAAATCTGTCCCCCCTTAAGGCAACCACTGGATCTTCAAACTTAAATTGCACATACCCTTTGCTTCCGCCTAGAATCTTTTCAGCTCCTATTACCTTTATTCTTGCAAGTACATCTTTTGTCCCTATATTCACATGCACCCTCTGATTATTATCGATGTCAAACTTTCCTTTTATCGTATATACCACAGCATCAACTAAAGTTACAGGTCTTATCCAATCCTCACTTAAAGCCGTATCGCCTCTTTCTATAGAACTCTTCTCAACTCCTGAAATATTCAATGCACACCTCTGTCCTGCATCTGCTGCTTCAGAAGTCTTGTTATGCACCTGAATTCCTCTGATTTTTGAAGTTATTCCTGAAGGCAGAATTTTAATCATGTCTCCTTTCTTAACTTCACCTCCCAGACTTGTTCCCGTTATTACAGTTCCATATCCCTGTATTGTAAAAACCCTGTCTATTGGCATTCTGAAAAATTCCTGAGACTCACCAGCAGCAGCAGCCTTCATTAATTCTTCGAGTTTTTCTAAAAGCTTATCAATTCCTTCTCCTGTAACAGAAGAAACCGGAATTATATCACATTCTTCAAGGAAAGTTCCTTTAAGCTGGCTTTTAGTATTTTCTATAACCATTTCCAGCCACTCATCCTGGACTAAATCCATCTTTGTAATGGCTACGACTCCAGACTTGATATTTAAAAGTGAAAGTATGTCTAAGTGCTCCCTGGTTTGGGGCATAACTCCCTCATCTGCAGCGATTACCATCATTACAAAATCTATTCCGGTTACTCCTGCCACCATAGTTTTAATAAACTTTTCATGCCCTGGAACATCCACGATAGAAATCACATTTCCTGAAGGCAGCTTTAATGGAGCAAAACCCAATTCAATTGTCATTCCTCTTCTTTTCTCCTCTTCAAGCCTGTCGGCATCAACACCAGTAAGCCTTTTCACCAGCGCCGTCTTTCCATGGTCTATGTGCCCCGCTGTTCCAATAACCACATGTTTCATTTTACTCACCTGCTATTTTCCTAAGTGCATTAACAATAATATTGAAATCTTTTTTCTGAAGAGTTCTTACATTTAAAAGAACTTTGTCTTTTCTTATATGGCAGATAACAGGCACTTCTGATTTCCTGAGTTTTTCCTGAATAACATTTGCACTTACTTTGTCACTATACAAGGCTACTGCCTTTCCCTTCAGAATAACGCCTGGCATGGAGCCTCCTCCCACCTCATCAAGATCATCCACAATTTCTAAAAGATATTTACTATTAAGATTGGTTTTTATAATATTTTTTAATTCAACGGCATGTAATAACAATTCATGCTCACTTAAAGACATCATTTTTATTACAGGAATCTTATCAGCTGCCTTATTCATATCAACATATATATTGAGTATGGATGCAAGTGCTGCCAGGGTGAGCTTATCACATCTGAGCATCCTTGCAAGGGGATTTTTCTTAAGTTTATCAATAAGTTCCTTTTTCCCTGCTATAATACCCGCCTGAGGACCTCCCAACAGTTTATCTCCACTGAAAGTAACCAGGTCAGCGCCTTTTTTTATGCTATCCTGTACTGTAGGCTCATATGGCAGTCCTTCTTTAGATAAATCATAAAGACTTCCGCTTCCCAGGTCTTCAATGACGAGTAATTTTTTTTCTTTTCCTACAGCTGACAATTCACCTAATGAAACATCTTCAGTAAAGCCTGTTATTTTATAATTGCTTGTATGCACCTTCAGAAGCACTGCTGTTTCCTCTGTGATCGCATCAAGGTAATCAGATGGTCTTGTTTTATTTGTAGTTCCCACCTCTTTCATTCTTGCAGAACTTCTTACTATTATATCCGGAATCCTGAAGCTTCCGCCTATCTCCACCTGCTGACCCCTGGAAATAATAACTTCTTTATTGTATGCAAGAGTATTTAAACAGAGAAAAACAGCCGCTGCATTATTATTTACTACCACTGCGCTTTCAGCACCTGTTATTTTTATCAGCTTATCTTCAATATGAGAATACCTCGAACCCCTGACACCATTTTCAAGGTCATACTCCAAATTACTATACCCTTCAGCCACTTCAGCTATGAGATCTATGGATTCTTTTGGAAGGGGCGCCCTGCCTAAATTAGTATGAAGTATAATCCCTGTAGCATTTATTACCTTTCTGAGATGTATTCTATTATAATCATCCATGCGTTCATTAAGCTTTTTAATAATATATTCGCTTATTTCACTTCTTGAAAGTAAAACAGGTACTTTTCTAAAATCCCCAATAACTTCTCTGATTTTATCAATGACAATTTCTTTCCCGTATTTATCAATTATACTTTGAACTTCTGATTTCTGAATGAAATCATTAACAGAGGGGATTTCCCTCAAGGCATGTTGTTTATTTAAATTCTCCAACAAATTTGCCGTTGCCAAAACCTTATAAAACTTTATAAAGCTTGTTTAATTCCCTGTTCAACGTGTCCGATTTTGCTAGAAGCTACTTTCGTTTGATACAACACTCCAAGGGCTTAACTTCGGATACAACGAATCCTACACCTCAAACATAACTTTTAGGTGTTATGCTGAATATCTGCTTAAATTAATTGAAGCATTAAAATCTCTATCAATAACTGCTCCACATTCTTCACAGATATAAGCTCTTTCAGATAGCGAAAGCTTTGGCTTTATATAGCCACACTTACTACAGGTCTTTGATGATGGATACCATTTATCTGCTACGACAACTTCAATACCATAAAATCCACATTTATATTGAAGTTGTCTTTTAAGCTCATATAATCCTTGCTGTGCTATAGCTTTGGATAAATGCTTATTTTTCATCATACCTTTAATGTTGAGTGTTTCCATAACAACTTTTGATGGCTTGGTTTTCACTATCTTATTCGTTGCCTGATGTAAATGGTTATTCCGAATATTAGATAACTTTCTATAAAGCAATCTAATTTGCTTTTCAAGTTTTATAATGTTGCTTGTTTTGACAAACTTCCTCCCTTCCTTATTTAACTCATATTTTCTAGATACTTTACGCTGCAACCTGCGCAGTCTTTTTTCTGATTTTTTAATATTTTTAGATTTATTTATATTTTTGAAAGTCATGCCATTGGAGCATACTGCTAAATCTTTTATTCCAACATCTATACCTATGCTTTCGCCAGTTAATTCCACTTTGGGATTTTCTATCTCAATACCTGCTGATATATACCAATACTTACCATCAAAACTTACTCTTGGATTAGTATATTTAATGTTCACAGGTATTTGCTCTGCTGTTTTGGTCCAACCTACTTTTTCAATCAAAATCATATTATGTTTAACTTTTAGTTTTATATTATCTTTATAGAATGATGGTTTAGACTTTCTTC
This sequence comes from Clostridiaceae bacterium, assembly GCA_040217795.1. Lineage (GTDB taxonomy): Bacteria > Bacillota > Clostridia > Clostridiales > Clostridiaceae > Clostridium_T. The sequence continues at coordinate 855 of JBEHWK010000088.1, read as the reverse complement.
TGCTTTTAAACCTTGGTTTATCAGTTAATCCTCTAAAGAACTTTTTATAAGCATCACAAGCATCTTTTACATACTGTTTAGCCACATTATTAGACACCTCATTAAGCCACTTAAATTCTTCTGTTTTCTTTAACTTAGTTATTTCTTTCCTCAAATCCATATCTGAAATAAATTTCCCACCATTTTTATAATTTTCTTCTTGTCTTGCAAGTGTCCAATTATAAATGAATCTCGCTGTACCAACAGACTGCCATAATTTTTGTTCCTGCTCTGTGGTAGGAATAATTCTAACTTTCTTCGCCAGTATCATTCTCTAACAACTCCTTAATCATTTTCTTTGCTTTATCAGCCCTCTTGCCTTGAAGCCTGCAACTAAATACTGTAACAATTTGAATTAAATCCTCAACTAACTCCTGTTCTTCTGTTTTTTCAGTATTATCTATAATTTCAATAGCAGTTCCATATTTATTGCATAGATTTTCTATTATTTCAAAGCCAAATCTTAATAATCTGTCTTTATATAGAATTACTATTTTTTCAACTTCTGAATTAATTGTCATATCTATTAACTGATTTAATCCTTTTCTGTTGTAGTTAATTCCACTTCCTATATCAGTAATAACTTCAAATTGATAACCTTTGGCATACATATATGTTTTAACATTTTCTATTTGTCTTTCAAGGTCATCTTTCTGCTTGTGGGAACTAACTCTGCAGTATCCTATTACTTTTTTGTTTAAGCTGCTTTTTGGCTTTAAGCCTAAAAAATGATTAAGTTGTTCTTGTGAATAAAATCTATATACATTTTGTTCTACCCTGACTGGTTTTAGTGTCCCAACTTTATCCCAGTTTCTT
>JBEHWK010000087.1:0-14930 GCA_040217795.1 Clostridiaceae bacterium | reverse complement strand
ATATTTTATTCTAGTACATTCCATCCATTCCCATACCTGGATTTGGCATTGGAGGATTCTTTTCAGGAATATCTACAACAGCTGCTTCTGTAGTTAAGAATGTAGATGCTACAGATGCCGCATTTTGAAGTGCGCTTCTTGTTACCTTAGTAGGGTCTACAATACCAGCTTTTATCATGCTCTTGTATTCTCCCTTAAGAGCATCATAACCTATACCTGGTTCGCTGTTTTTAACCTTTTCTATTATAACCGAACCTTCAACTCCTGCATTTGCAGCTATTTGTCTCATTGGTTCTTCTAATGCCCTTACAATAATATTTATCCCCACCTGGGCATCACTTACATCAGAAGTTAATTCAGCAATCTTGCTGATTACATTAACATATGCAGTTCCGCCTCCTGGAACAATTCCTTCCTCTACTGCAGCTTTTGTAGCAGCAAGAGCATCTTCTATTCTTAATTTTCTTTCCTTAAGCTCAGTTTCTGTAGCAGCTCCTACTTTAATAACTGCAACTCCTCCTGATAACTTAGCAAGTCTTTCCTGTAACTTTTCTCTGTCAAAATCTGAAGTTGTTTCTTCAACCTGTGTCTTTATCTGGCTTATTCTAGCTTTTATTTCTTCCTTGCTTCCTTTACCATTCACAATAACAGTGTTGTCCTTAGTAATCTTTACACTTTCAGCTTGACCAAGCATATCTAAAGTAGTTTCTTTCAAGTCTCTTCCTAATTCTTCAGCTACAACACTTCCACCAGTTAATATAGCTATATCCTGAAGCATTTCTTTTCTTCTGTCTCCAAAACCAGGCGCCTTTACAGCCACACATGTAAATGTTCCTCTAAGCTTGTTAACAACAAGGGTTGCCATTGCTTCCCCTTCTATGTCTTCAGCAATTATTAAAAGCTTTCTTCCTCCTTGAACTATCTGTTCCAATATAGGAAGTATTTCCTGGATGTTAGTAATCTTCTTATCAGTAATAAGGATATATGGATTATCTAAAACAGCTTCCATTTTTTCAGTATCAGTTACCATGTAAGCTGAAACGTATCCTCTGTCGAATTGCATACCTTCAACTACATCTAGCTCTGTTCCCATGGACTTAGATTCTTCTACAGTTATAACACCTTCGTTTCCAACCTTCTCCATAGCATCAGATATTAATTTTCCTATAGTTTCATCAGCTGCAGAAATAGCTGCAACTCTTGCAATGTCTTCTTTTCCGCTTACAGGTTTTGAAATGCTCTGAATTTCCTCAACAGCTTTTTCTACTGCCATTCTTATACCAGTTCTGATAAGCATTGGATTAGCCCCTGCAGTAACATTCTTCAATCCTTCTCTTATTATTGCCTGTGCTAAAAGAGTTGCTGTTGTAGTACCATCTCCAGCTACATCATTTGTTTTAGTTGATACTTCCTTAACCAATTGTGCACCCATGTTTTCATATGGATCTTCCAATTCGATTTCTCTTGCTATAGTCACACCATCATTAGTTATTAATGGTGTCCCGAATTTCTTATCTAAAACTACATTTCTTCCCTTAGGTCCTAATGTCACTTTTACAGTATCAGCCAGCTTATCAACTCCAGCCTGCATTGCTCTTCTTGCTTCTTCACCAAATACAATTGTCTTAGCCATTTTATTGCCTCCTTATTATTCTACTATTGCTAGAATATCCTCTTGCTTTAATATAGTATATTCTTCCCCATCTAACTTTACTTCTGTTCCTGAATATTTAGAGAACAGCACTTTATCCCCTACTTTAACTTCCATAGGTATTCTGTTTCCATCTGCAACAGCTCCAGGTCCTACTGCTACAACCTCAGCTTCCTGTGGTTTTTCCTTTGCAGTTCCTGTTAACAAAATTCCACTCTTGGTTTTTTCTTCTGCCTCTAATCTTTTAATTACTACTCTGTCTGCAAGTGGTTTAATTCTCATTAATAACCCTCCTTAAATTTATATAAAATTATTTCATCCGAATTGTTAGCACTCATCAACATAGAGTGCTAATACAATTATTATAATAAATAAATAACAGACTAATTTCAAATTAAATTAATCTATTTATACCCCGTAAATCAGCCAAAATTAACCTTTACACTAAATCAATGAGTTATTTCTTTAAAATACTTCTGATTTCTGTATATATCTATATTTATCTGTATACCCCATAAATTTTATGTATTATAATATACTTTACATTATTAATTTTAACCAAAGGGTTAAATTATTATTTACCTAAAGGAGAACCCGTGTTATGAAAATTCCTTCAATTAATATATCAGCAAAACAATGGTCCTTTTATCTCTCATACCTTATTTTTTCAATTACATCATCATTCAAAATACTTATAAATACGACTCCTTTTTACAAACTATTAATGAGCATATACAACATCCCTAATCAAGTATCCTTAAACAGCAGTGATATCTATGAAGATTTTTCAGCATTAATGAAATATTTAACAAGCTTCACCCTCTTAGATTTTCCTCTGAAATACTTCAGATATTCTCCCGAGGGCAAGTTTCACTTTGAGGAGGTTCGGATATTATTCTTAAAGATGGATTTACTTTTCTGGTTAAGCTTTTTTGTTGTTATTGTATTATTATGTTTGCACCGTAAAACTCTCTTTGATTTATTTGAAGGGTACGTCATGTTTTTAAAATTATCAATATTTTTATTGATTGCTATAGTTATTCCCATTTCAACAAATTTTTCCTGGTTGTTTGAAAAGTTTCACAAGTTATTTTTTAATAATAATGATTGGCTTTTTGACCCATTGACTGATCCTATAATCAATATACTTCCCGAAGAGGTTTTTTCCAGCTATCTTGCTGCAATTATTTTTATTTTTTTAATATTTCTTTCTCTTCCCCTTATAATCACAAAAAAATCGCCAAAGCGATTATGAGCCGTGGATTTTTTTCTCGTATATGCCTTTTCGAAGGTATGTGAGAAAAATCTGGCAGGCGACAATCTTATTTTTTATTGTATATGAAAGTGTAATCTTACCTCTTTGATATTTCTCCAATTTATATTATATTTTTCAAAAAAAAGAGCTTGTACTAAACAAGCTCTTTAAATTTATTACTAATTAATGTCTATCAAGATTTATATTATGGAATCCTTCAAGCTTTTCATTTGCAAGAACAGCTTTCTTTGTTGCTGATGCATTCAATTTATTGAATACAGCCTTAGCTCTCATCGGAGATACTATTGTTCCTGCTCCGTTTATACAACCGCCTTGACACATCATTCCTTCGATAAAGTTTCCATCTACTCTTCCAACCTTAGCCAAAGTCATTGCTTTCTTTATTTCAGCAGCTCCGCTTACTTTAACTGGTTTGAATTGTATTTCAATTCCTTTATCCTTAACAAAGTTTTCGATAGCAGCTGTTAATCCTCCTACTACTCCAAAACCTCTTCCAAATATTGAACCGTCATCCACCTGAGTATCTTCACATTGTGCAGGATGTACACCAAAAGCATCAAGTAAAGCATATAATTCTTCAAAAGTAATAACATAATCTACAGCATCTGAAAGAGCTTCTATTGCAGCTTCACTTTTCTTTGCTGTACAAGGTCCTACAAACACTACCTGTGCATCAGGGTCATTAGCTTTTATATATCTTCCTGTTGCAATCATAGGAGAAACAGCACCTGATATTCTTTCTGCCTGATCAGGGAATTTCTTTTCTATATATCCTAAGAAACCTGGGCAGCAAGAGTTAGTCATATACTTGTCCCCATTTTCCATTCTTTCAACAAACTCAGTTGATTCATGCACTGTAACAGCATCTGCCCCGCATGCAGCTTCAACCATTTCTGCAAATCCAATTTTCTTTATTGCATTTTTTATTTGTCCATAAGACACTTTCATTCCAAATTGGCCAGATATTGCAGGAGCAACAACTGCATAAACATTTTTCTTTCCTGCCAATTCTTTTGCAACTGGAGCAATCATACTTATGTCTGAAATAGCTCCGAAAGGACATGCTGTCATACAAGCACCACAATTTACGCAATCCTCTTCTTTTATCATAGCTTTTCTGTCTTCAGTGTTTACCATCAATGCTCCTGTAGGGCATGATACCTTACAAGGTCTCATTACTTCTGATATTGCATTGTATGGACATGCATTTTTACACATACCGCACTCTTTGCAAGTCTCTTGATTTATATATGCTCTTCCGCCAACAATTGAGATAGCATTGACTGCACAAGCTTCAATACATCTATGCTCTATACAATTTCTGCATTGATCAGTAACTGTAAATCTATTTATAGGACATCTGTCGCAAGCTGCCTCAATAACATAAACAATCTGTTCTTTAGGTCTGATATTTACTAGCTCATCTGCCATTTTATCACCATCAGGCAAATAACCAGCTGCTAATTTTGCTCTTTCTGTAACGATAGCTCTTTCTTTATATACGCAGCATCTGTATCTTGGTGTAGAATCCTTTATTATTTCATAAGGAATCTTTTCTAAAGTCTCCTTACTAAGTCTATCCTCTTTGGCTAACACCGCCACGCTTTTTAATACTTCATGTTTTAACTTACTTAGTTGAGTTTCGAATTGAAACATTATTAGACCCTCCCATATTTACATTTAAATAAAGACCACAATAATTATATCATATTTTCTGTTAAAATAATAACAAACTTTAAAACATTTTAACTTTCATAAACTATTACTCAAAACTCAAATTCATTGCTTTTCTGTCAACATGTGGCCTTATTCATTTCCTCTTTCATAAAAAAACAGTGGTTTTTATGTAAATTTAAACATTTTAAATGTAATTATTTGTCTATATTTATTTTTTAAATCTTTATATTATTCTCTCTGGCATAATAAAACAAATACTGCTGTGCAAATCCTGATAGAATTCCAAACTTTTCCCTTCCAAACCCCCTTATTTTAGCTAAAGATACATCGGGCGCCAGGTAAAAGTGCTGCATTGCTCTTTTTACCCATACATCTACAGGGAAAGCTGAATACTTTCTCATTGAAAAAAGCATAATGCAGTCGGCAACCTTTGCCCCCACTCCCTTAAAGTTCTGTAGTTCTGTATGGCAAATATCATCCTGCAGCGAAGCTATCCTCTCTAAAGAGTATTTAAGTTCATCATTCTTTTCTTCCTTTGGGCCAGCAAGCCTTTTTAAAGTGTCATATATGTATTTGCTTCTGAAAGAAGCTCCTGTTTCCTTTATTTCTTCAACCGTCCCATTCACAAAGACTTCTGCGGATGGAAACGAATAATATATTTCCCCTTTATATTCAATTGGATTTCCCCACTTCTCAGAAATACGTGCTATAGTTTTCATTATTGCAGGAATGGAATTTCTTGCAGAAATAATAAAACTTATCAATATTTCATATGGATCTTGATTTAAAATTCGTATTCCATGTCCATACTCTACTGCCTTTTTCAACAACTCATCTTTTGACAATTTCTCTTTTATTTTTGAATAATCTCTTTCCAGATCAAAATAATCAATCCATATATTTTCAAAATCATTCTTATCAGAATTTAGAATTATGACATCATCACCATCTTGTTTTAACTCAATGACCCTCTCATGGGCTACAAGTATATAACTATCCTCCTGTGTTTTTCTCCATCTGAAGCATTGCCCGCATTCCAATGTCTGCTTTACATTAAAATTTGTACAATCTTTCAATACAACAGTACATCCCATAAACTCTGCCTTTTTGAAATCCATATGATACCTCCCGGATCCTATTTATATAAATTGCAAGGATATTATATCATAAAGTTCTTTAAATGATAATTATTATTTTTTAACAAATAATGTTAACCCCAGGGATATATTTCCCTGGGGTTTCAAATTATTTATTCATTAAACTTTCATGTATTCCCTTAGCAGCCTTTTTACCAGCTCCCATAGCTAATATTACAGTTGCAGCACCTGTTACAGCATCTCCACCTGCATATACTCCATCTCTTGAAGTTTTTCCTGTTTCTTCTTCAACAACAATACATCTTCTCTTGTTTATTTCCAATCCCTTAGTTGTAGATGATATCAACGGATTCGGTGATGTTCCAAGAGACATAATTACTGTATCTAATGGAATTATAAATTCTGAATCAGGTATTTCAACCGGGCTTCTTCTTCCGGAAGCATCTGGTTCTCCAAGTTCCATTCTTATACACTTCATTCCTGTTACCCATCCCTTTTCATCCTGAAGGATTTCTATAGGATTTGTAAGAAGGTCAAATATTACTCCCTCTTCTTTTGCATGATGAACTTCTTCAACTCTTGCAGGAAGTTCGGATTCACTTCTTCTGTATACTATGTGAACTTCAGCACCTAATCTCAATGCTGTTCTGGCAGCATCCATAGCAACATTTCCTCCCCCTACTACAGCTACTCTTTCACCAACTCTTATAGGTGTTTCATAGCCTTCCTTGAAAGCTTTCATAAGATTGCTTCTTGTAAGGAATTCATTTGCTGAACATACTCCATTTGCATTTTCTCCAGGTATTCCCATGAATTTTGGCAGTCCTGCTCCTGAACCTATAAATACAGCATCAAAACCTTCTTCATCAAATAATTGATCTATTGTTATTGTTCTTCCAACTATAACATTAGTTTCTATTTCCACGCCAAGCTTTTTAACATTTTCAACTTCGTGCTTTACAACTGTTTCCTTAGGCAATCTGAATTCAGGTATTCCATAAACTAAAACTCCGCCTGGTTCATGAAGGGCTTCAAATATCTTTACTTCATAGCCAAGCTTTGCAAGGTCTCCTGCACATGTAAGACCTGCAGGACCAGATCCTATTACAGCAACCTTCTTGCCGTTCTTTTCTACTGGTTTAGATAAATCTATGTTATTCTCTCTTGTCCAGTCTGCTGTGAATCTTTCAAGCTTTCCGATTGCAACAGCTTCCCCTTTTATTCCCATTACACATGAGCCTTCACATTGGCTTTCCTGAGGGCATACTCTTCCGCATACTGCAGGAAGTGCTGAACTTTCAGCTATAATTTCCGCTGCACCAACTATATCAGACTCTTTAAGTTTGCTTATGAAACCTGGTATATTGATAGAAACCGGGCACTTTGTTACACATCTTGCATTCTTGCAATTAAGACATCTTGATGCTTCAAGTTTAGCCTCTGCCTCTGTATATCCTAAACAAACTTCTTCGAAGTTTTTTGCTCTTACCTTTGGATCTTGTTCTAATATAGGTACTCTTTTCATTCTATCCATTATTTTTCACCTCCGCAGCCGCATCCTTTTGCATGGTGAGTGTCTCCCTCTTCCTTCTTAAGAATAGCTCTTCCTTCTTCTGTTTTATACATAGTTTGCCTTCTCATAGCCTCATCGAAATTAACCAGATGACCGTCAAACTCAGGGCCATCAACACAAGCAAATTTAACTTCTCCACCTACAGAAACCCTGCATGCTCCACACATACCTGTCCCATCTACCATAATAGGATTCAAACTCACTATTGTATGAATTCCTAATTCCTTAGTCAAAAGACTTACAAACTTCATCATTATCATAGGTCCTATTGCTACTACAAGGTCATACTTCTTACCTTGATTCTGCACTAAGTCCTTTAGTACGTCCGTAACCATGCCTTTATATCCATAAGATCCATCGTCAGTGGCAATATAAAGATTTCCTGCAACTTCCTTCATCTCATCTTCCAATATCAATATATCTTTATTCTTTGCTCCCACAATAACATCTGCCTTTATTCCTTTAGAATGAAGCCACTTAACCTGTGGATATACCGGAGCAGTTCCTACCCCTCCTGCTATGAACATTATCTTCTTGTTCTTTAATTCTTCCAAGTCCTCATCTATCATTTCTGATGGAACTCCTAATGGTCCTACAAAATCCTGAAAAGAATCTCCTTCTTCATATGTAGCCATCTCTTTAGTTGACCCCCCAAGAGTTTGGAAAACTATTGTCACTGAGCCTTTTTCAGCATCATAGTCGCATATAGTAAGAGGAATTCTTTCCCCTTTTTCATCCATTTTAACTATGATAAATTGTCCTGGATTTGCTGATTTTGCCACTCTTGGCGCTTCTATATCCATAAGATAGAGGTTTTCAGCAAGCAATCTTTTCTTTAATATCTTGTACATTTATATCCCTCCGCATTTGTTGAAAACAAATTTTAAAATATTATACTAAGTTTGATGTAATCTACAACATTATATCACTTTAATATAATATTGTATATTTATTTTGATAAATTTAAATATACCCAGTAATTATTTAGCAATTTTCAATTTCTTCCTTTAAATCCTTCTTTAAAAGTTCTTATTGATTTTTATAAAAATCTCTTACGCTGCATCTTTTCAGAACAAAAGAAGCAGCTGAAGATTTAACCCTCCAGCTGCTTAACCTTAAAAATCTACTTTTGTTCCATAATAAACACATTCAAATAGCTTTTCCATCTCTTCATTTGTTATAGCCCTTGGATTTGAACCTGTGCACGCATCTTCTACAGCTCTTTCTGCAATAAGCTTAATTTTTGATTTGAAATCCTGTTCATCTATACCATATTCCTTAAGACTTGAAGGAACCCCCAACTTCCTGTTTAATCTCTTTATCATAAATGTCAATGAATCAACCAGTTCATCCTCGTTATCTCCTGAAAGTCCTAGCCTCCTTGCAATAAATGCATATCTTTTCCCTGCATTTTTCTTGTTAAAGTCAATTACGTAAGGAAGATATATGGCATTTGCACATCCATGAGGAATGTGAAATACAGCTCCGGTTTTATGCGCCATTGAGTGTGTTATTCCAAGAAGTGCATTTGAGAATGCCATACCGGCTAAACATTGAGCGTAATGCATCTGTTCCCTGGCATCAGTATCCCCCTCATATGAATCTAATAAATATTTATTTATCATCTCTATAGCCTGTAATGCCAACGGATCGGAAAAAGGTGAATTGAGTGTTGCTACATATGCCTCTATAGCATGAGTCAATGCATCCATTCCTGTATAAGCTGTAAGTGCCTTTGGCATAGTTTCAGCTAACTCCGAATCAACAATTGCTATGTCAGGCGTTATATTATAATCTGCAAGAGGATATTTTATTTCTGTCTTATAATCAGTAATTACAGAAAAGGCAGTAACCTCAGTAGCAGTGCCTGAAGTAGACGGTATTGCCAGAAATTTCGCTTTACTTCTTAACTCAGGAATAGTAAAGGGGTCTTTTATTTCATGGAATGTCTTTTCAGGATGCTCATAAAATACCCACATAGCTTTTGCAGCATCTATAGCAGAACCTCCCCCCATAGATATAATCCAATCAGGCTCGTAGTCTATCATCACTTCAGCACCTTTAAGGACTGTTTCAACTGATGGATCCGGTTCAACTCCATCAATTATTTTCGTTTCAATACCTGCCTCTTTTAGATAAGCTAAAGCTTTGTCTAAGAATCCGAACCGCTGCATTGAACTTCCACCTATCACCAATACAGCCTTTTTCCCCTTTAAGCTTTTTAAATATTCAAGAGAACCCTTTCCAAAGTAAATATCTCTTGGCAACGTAAACCTATTCATATATTCTTCCCCCTTAAACACTAAAATAAAAATCTTTCATTTATCATCATCCTTGTTTTTCCACATTTTCTATTATATCACTCGAATTTCCCGTTAACAATGCATTTTATTTAATTTTCTGACTATTTTAAATTTTCTATTTGAACAAATTTTCATTTCAAACTCTGATATAATACTTCTATACAGAAGATTATAAGGGGGACAATCCATGTACTTAGACAAAATAAAAGAAGCAAGAGAAAATATAAAAGATGTTGTAATAAAAACGCCAATAATCTACAGCGATGTTTTTTCAAAGGAAACTGGAAATAAAATATATATGAAGTGCGAAAACCTTCAATTGACAGGGGCATATAAAATCAGGGGAGCTCTTAATAAAATACGAAAACTATCTCCTGAACAGAAATCCAAAGGTGTTGTATGTTCATCAGCAGGAAATCATGCACAGGGAGTTGCATATGCTTCTACACTGGAAGGTATAAGATCAAAAATTGTAATGCCTAAAAACACTCCCTTAATAAAAGTCCAGTCAACAAAGGATTTCGGTGGAGAAGTACTCCTTTATGGAAGTGTTTATGATGATGCCTATAATGAGGCTAAGAGAATCGAAAGAGAGGAGAACTTGTTCTTCTTACATCCTTTTAATGATAAAGACGTAATTTTTGGTCAAGGTACCATAGCATTAGAAATCATGGAGGACATGAAGGACGTTGATATCATAGTGTGTCCAATCGGAGGCGGCGGCCTTATTTCAGGGATCGCCCTTGCAGCTAAAGAAATGAATCCATCCATAAAAATAATCGGCGTTCAGGCAGAAGGGGCCAGTGCTATGGCCCAATCCTTTAAAAAAGGGAGCATAGTAAATCTGGACAAAGTAAGTACAATTGCTGATGGTATTGCAGTAAAATGTCCCGGAGACCTTACATATGAATTTATAAGAGAATACGTGGATGATATTGTAACAGTAAGTGATACTGAACTTACAGAAAGCTTTTTACTCTTAACTGAGAAACATAAACTCCTTGCAGAGCCTTCCGGGGTTGCTTCTTTAGCAGCACTCAGAAAGCTGAATGTAAAGAATAAAAAAATCGTTTCAATTATAAGCGGCGGAAACATTGATATGGTTACTATTTCTTCATTAATAAACTCAGGATTAGTTTCCAGAGGAAGACTTTTCTGTTTCACAGTTGAGCTTCCGGATGTTCCCGGTCAGCTTTTAGAGATAGCTAAGATTCTGAGTTCTTTAAATGCTAACGTTATTGAACTTAACCATAATCAATTCAAAGCCATGGACAGACTAAAAAATGTTGTTTTGGAAGTGACAGTTGAAACCAACGGTCGCTCTCACATAGAAGCCATCAAAAAAGAGTTGAAAAAATATGGTTATGAAATAACACAAATATACTAACAAAAAAGCCGAAGATAAATCTTCGGCTTTTTACATATTTTAAATACTGAATTCTAGTAACTGAAGAATCCTCTTCCGCTCTTTCTTCCTAACCATCCAGCTCTTACATACTTTCTTAGTAATGAGTGAGCTCTATACTTAGTGTCACCAGTTTCAGTGTAAAGTACGTCCATGATAGCTAAGCAAACATCAAGACCTATAAGATCTCCTAAAGCTAAAGGTCCCATTGGGTGGTTAGCTCCCAGTTTCATAGCTGTATCTATATCTTCAGCTGAAGCAACGCCATCACCTAATATTCCAACAGCTTCATTTATCATTGGGATAAGTATTCTGTTAACAACAAATCCTGGAGCTTCTGCAACTTCTACAGGCTCTTTGCCCATAGCTACTGATATTGATTTAACAGCTTCAAAAGTTTCATTTGAAGTAGCCATTCCTCTGATGATTTCAACAAGCTTCATTATTGGAGCTGGGTTAAAGAAGTGCATTCCTATAACCTTGTCTGGTCTCTTTGTAGCTGCTGCTACTTCAGTGATTGAAAGAGAAGATGTGTTAGAAGCTAATATAGTTTCTGGTTTACATATAGCATCTAATTCAGCAAATATTTCTCTTTTGATTTTCATGTTTTCTACTGCTGCTTCAACAACAAGGTCACAATCAGCAGCTGCATTCAAATCAGTTGTTCCTGAAATTCTTGAAAGGATTGCATCCTTTTCTTCTTCGGAAATTTTTCCTTTAGCAGCTAACTTTTCCACGTTCTTTTGAATTCCTGCTAAACCTCTGTCAACGAATTCTTCTTTTATATCTCTAACTATAACTTCGAATCCTTTTTGAGCAAATGCCTGAACGATACCTGCTCCCATTGTTCCTGCACCAAGTACAAAAATCTTTTCCATAATACTAACCTCCAAAAATTTATATTTTGAAATTTATAACGGGGGAGTATCTCCCCCTTAATTTATTATGCGTTTTCTTTTTGTGCTTTCACTTGAGCTGTTAACTCAGGAAGAACCTTTGTTAAGTCCCCAACTATAGCATAATCTGCTACCTTCATGATTGGAGCGTTAGCATCCTTGTTGATAGCTATGATAAGGTCTGAATCCTGCATACCAGCAACGTGCTGTATAGCTCCTGAAATACCGCAAGCTATATAGATTGATGGTCTTACAGTCTTTCCTGTTTGACCTACTTGAAGATCCTTGTCGATCCATTCTTTTTCTATAGCTGCTCTTGAACCTGCTACAGTTCCTTCCAATGCATCAGCTAAGTCTTGAAGAAGCTGGAAGTTTTCTTTGCTTCCTACTCCTCTACCACCAGCTACGATGAAGTTAGCTTCACTTATATCAACTATATCTTTCTTTTCTTTAACTATTTTAACTACTTTAGTTCTTACATCAGCATCAGTTAATTTAACTTCAATCTTTTCTACTACAGCTTTGCTTTCAGCTTTTTCTAATTTTGAGAAAACTCCTGGTCTTACTGTAGCCATTTGTGGTCTGTTGTCCTGACAAGCTATAGTAGCCATTAAGTTACCACCGAATGCTGGTCTTGTTGCAAGTAAGTATTTACCTTCTGCATCTATATCTAAAGAAGTACAGTCAGCTGTTAATCCTGTTGATAATCTTGCAGCAACTCTTGGACCTAAGTCTCTTCCTACGAAAGTAGCTCCTATAAATAATATTTCAGGTTTTCTTTCATTAGCTAAGTCACAGATAACTTTTGTGTATCCATCAGTTGTGTAGTGCTCAAGTAATGCATCTTCAGCAACTAAAACTCTGTCTGCTCCATGAGTTCCTAATTCTTCAGCTAATGCAGCAACATCTTTTCCTATTAATAATGCAGTAAGCTCTACTCCAAGTTTATCTGCAATTTTTCTTCCTTCTCCTAATAATTCAAGAGAAACCTTTTGAAGTTCTCCTTCTCTTTGTTCAGCAAAGACCCAAACGCCTTTGTAATCTGCTATATTACTCATTACCTCTTACCTCCTAAATATTAGATGTAGTGTTTTTCTTTTAACTTAGATATTACGTAGCTTGCTGCTTCTTTTGCTGGCTTTTCAACTAATTCTCCAGCACCCTTAGTTTCCTTAGTCATAGACTTCTTAACCTTAGTTGGAGATCCTTTTAGACCAAGCTCAGCTTTATCTACATCTATATCATCTGCTGACAAAACTTTTATTTCTACATCTTTAGTGTCAAAGATGCTTCTTACATTCATGTATCTTGGGTTGTTTAATTCTTTTATTGCAGTTAATAATACAGGAGTCTTAACTTCAACTAATTCATAACCATCTTCCAATGCTCTGTTAACAGTTAACAGATTTCCGTCAACCTTAACTTCCTGAACATAAGTTACTTGAGGAATGTTTAAGTGTTCAGCAATTTCTGGTCCTACTTGTGCAGTATCTCCATCAATCGCTTGTCTTCCAGCAAATATTACATCATATTCTAATTTCTTTATAAGTCCTGCTAAAGCTTTTGAAGTTGCAAGAGTATCTGCTCCTGCGAAAGCTCTGTCAGAGATAAGGATAGCTTCATCAGCTCCCATTGATAATGCTTCTCTTAAAGCATCCTTTGCTTGTGGAGGTCCCATGCTTACCACTGTAACAGTTGCTCCGTTATTTTCTTTAAGAACTAGTGCTTCTTCTAATGCGTGTTTATCTTCTGGATTTATGATTGAAGGTACTCCCTCTCTTATAAGTGTTCCAGTTTTTGGATCTATTCTAACAGCTGTAGTATCTGGTACTTGCTTTAAACAAACTACTATTTTCATAATTATTAAGCCTCCCTATATTACTTTATAACATTTGCTGCAATAACCATTTTTTGAACTTCTGAAGTTCCTTCATAAATTTCAGTTATCTTAGCATCTCTCATTAATCTTTCTACTGGATATTCTTTAGTATATCCGTATCCACCAAAGATTTGTACTGCTTTAGTTGTTACTTCCATTGCTACTTCAGCAGCAAACAATTTTGCTCTTGCAGCTTCTAAAGAATATGGAAGACCTTGATCTTTAAGCCATGCAGCTTTGTAAACCAAGTTTCTTGCAGCTTCAACCTTAACATCCATTTCAGCTATATACCATTGTAATCCTTGGAATGCTGATAATGGTTTTCCGAATTGTTTTCTTTCTTTCATGTAAGCTATTGACTCTTCTAAAGCTCCTGCTGCTAATCCTAATGCCTGAGCAGCTATACCAATTCTTCCTCCGTCAAGAGTTTTCATTGCTATACCAAAGCCTTTTCCTTCAGCTCCAAGTAAGTTTTCTTTTGGAACTATGCAGTTTTCCATGATTAATTCTGTAGTTGAAGATGCTCTGATACCCATCTTGTTTTCTAATTTTCCAATTGAGAATCCTGGGAAATCTTTTTCAACTATGAATGCTGATATTCCTTTTGTTCCTTTGCTTCTGTCTGTCATAGCAAATATAATGAAAGTTTCTGCAACTCCACCATTTGTTATGAATATTTTTGAACCATTTAAGATATAGTTATCTCCATCTAAAACAGCTGTAGTTTGTTGTCCTGAAGCATCAGTTCCTGCACCTGGTTCAGTTAAACCAAAAGCACCAAGTTTTTCACCTTTTGCTAATGGTGGAAGATATTTAGCTTTTTGTGCTGCATTACCGAATTGGTCAACAACACATGCGCATAATGATGTATGAGCTGAAACTATAACACCATGAGTTCCGCATACCTTTGATAATTCTTCTACAGTCATGATATAAGAAACTGTATCTCCGCCAGCTCCACCAAATTCCTTACTGAAAGGAATTCCAAGCATACCAAGCTTAGCCATTTTTTTTGTGTTTTCTATTGGAAATTCTTCTGTTTCATCAATTTCCCCTGCTATTGGCTTTACTTCATTCAAAGCAAATTCTCTTACCATTTGTCTTACTAACTTTTGTTCTGTTGTTAATGCAAAATTCATTATTTTACCTCCTTATTTTCCCTTGATTATTTAT
>JBEHWK010000086.1:0-15001 GCA_040217795.1 Clostridiaceae bacterium | reverse complement strand
TTGAGGGGCGTGTGTCTTATGGGCGTACGGGTTCAAGTCCCGTCTTTCGCACCAAATTTCTGGAATATTTGAAAAACTCCTATTTTGAATCTACATTACATTTTCGGGAGACTTATACTTGATGATTTATATTAGGCCTGTAGTGAGACCCATAGAGAAATCTTTCGGCAGCAGGAAAATAGCGACATCTTTGCGGACACCCACCTATCGGTAGATAGGTATCAAAATCGGAGAAAACGGTATTTTGGATTTTTTACCAGTAAATAATGAACTACCTTTTTAGGTGGTTCTTTTTTTATTGTATAGGAAAGTGCATTCTTTCCTATACAATAAAAAAGGCAAGGGGTGAAGGGAAAGTTGTGTTCCCCGCCGTTAAGGAAGGTGCTCAGACACGCAGTGTCGTCGAAGGGAACAATAGGGTTCCCTAGCGAAAGTGGCGGTAGCCACTCTTTTTATGTAAATCAATAATATAAGGATGGTAATTAATATGGATGGTACAAATAGAAAAGATATAAAACCGGGCAGCAGGGTTTTGGTTGTCCAGAAACAGGACCAGCGTACAGGAAAGCTGACAGAAGGGACTGTTAAAAGGATTCTTACAAATTCACCGACTCATCATCATGGCATAAAGGTTATGCTTGAGGATGGAGTTGTGGGGAGAGTCAAGGAGATAAAGTAATAGGAGGTATGGGGAAATTGATGGGTTAAAATTTAATAAGTACTGACAAGAAAGTTGAACTGAGAAGCTGATCTATAATTATCTTAAATTAAATACACGTAAATAAGTATTAAAATTAACCCAAGTTCAAGTTTGAAAAGTACATTTTCTTATATAAACCACTCAAAAGATATAGTAATGAAACTATAATTATAGCAACTATTTTTAAATTGTATGTAAAAACTTATAAGAGTATAATATAAATTATATATAAAAAATATAATAATTTTATAAAAATGGGGGAAGGTGTTTTATTGGATAACATAAAAACCTTTTTTAAAAATCAAAAAGAAGCTGCAGAAACTATTAATTATGTAATTAATAGTTATTGGGAAAACAAGATTGATGAAAAAGATATGATTGAATTATTAAAAAGTATTATGAGGAACAATGATTCATTAATATTTAAAGATAATGAATTTGTTACACTTTTAAAGCAAAAGTGTGGAAAAAGAAGACTTGAAATTGCTTTGAAAATAAAAGAACATATGTGAATAAAAGGGGTAGGAAAGGGGATTTGACAAGTGAAAACATTATATGAATTATGTAAGTCCAGAGAAGGAGTATTTGATGAGACTAAAAGAGATGATGTTTTAGATTTAACTGATCTTATAGAAAATCGTATTAATCCTTCAGAGTTTTTTGAAGAGAACTTTGCAACTCAAGGTATGAAATTGTTAGTTGAAACTGCTTTTAAGCGTTTCCACAGACAAGGAGCTACAGGTGTTATTAAACTAACTCAATCAATGGGTGGTGGAAAGACTCACAATATGATTTCTCTTGGATTGCTTGCAAAGTATCCAGAATATAGAGAAAAAATATTAAGAGATAAATACCAAAATACTCATGTTGGGAAAATTAAAGTTGTTGCATTTACAGGAAGAGAAAGTGATGCACCATATGGTATATGGGGAGCTATTGCAGAACAACTTGGTAAAAAAGAAATGTTTAAGGACTACTACACACCACTTCAAGCACCTGGACAAACAGCATGGAAAAATCTTTTGCAGGGAGAGCCCTTATTAATACTGCTAGATGAACTTCCTCCATATTTAGAGAATGCTAAGTCAAAGACAATAGGTGATTCAAATTTGGCTGTAATAACAACTACAGCTTTAGCAAATCTATTCAATGCACTAGGTAAAGAAGAGCTTTCAAATGTATGCCTTGTTATATCTGATTTGAAAGCTACATATGAAAGTGGAAGTGAACTTTTACAATCTACATTTAAGGAACTTGAAAATGAAGTAAATAGATCAGCTCTAAATATAGAGCCAGTTCAGAGTACATCTGATGAAGTATATCACATCTTAAGAAAAAGATTGTTTAAGGCATTACCATCAGATGACGAAATAAATGAAATTGCAGGAGCGTACAAACAAGCTGTTGCAGAAGCAAAACAAATGGGATACACAAATACTTCACCCGAACAGATTTATGTAGGAATAAAGGATTCGTACCCTTTTCATCCATCAATTAAGGATTTGTATGCAAGATTTAAAGAAAATCCAGGTTTTCAACAGACAAGAGGATTAATTAGGTTAATGAGGCTAATTGTTGCACAGCTATATTTAGGGGACTCATCAAAGGCAAAAAGCAAGTACCTAATTAATGTCCATGATTTTGACTTAAATAATCAAGAAATGCTGATTGCCATTACACAGATTAAACCCTCTCTTACCAATGCCATAGCACATGATATAGCCGCAAATGGTAAAGCTATAGCGGAAGAGGTAGATGCGAGCCTTGGAGAAACATGCATGAGAGATTTAAGTAAACTAATACTTGTCTCATCTCTTGCAGACATACCAAATGCATTGCTTGGATTGTCCATACAGGAAACTATTGGGTATTTGTGTGAGCCTAATAAAGATATAACTCGCGTTAAGAAAGCTCTCGATGAATTTGTAATGAAGTCTTGGTACTTATATACGGATAGAGATGGAAGGCTGTTTTTTAAAAATACAAAAAATCTTATTGCTGAATTAAATTCTTTGGTAGATAGCTATGATTCTGATAGTGCCAAAAAGGAGTTGCGTACATTACTTGAGGAGAAATTTAAACCTTCTATAAATGATTGCTATCAAAAAGTTCAAGTATTCCCAGCTATTGATGAAATTAATTTAGTAGATGATAAGGTAACTCTTGTTTTATTCGAACCATATGCAGGAGGTTCTGGGATAAATCCATCATTACAGGCTTTTTACGATGATGCACGATATAAAAATAGAGTTATGTTTTTATCAGGACAAAGAAGTACAATGGAGAAACTTATACGTGCAGCAAAGGAGCACAAGGCAATCAGTGTAATACTTGAAAGAATGGAAGAAGAGAAAGTACCAGCAAATAACCCTCAATATCAAAAGGCTGTAGAGAAGCAACATAAAGTTAAATTAGAGTTATTACAATCAGCAAGAGAAACTTTTGTTAGCTTGTATTATCCAGCTAAAGATAAACTTGCGAAGGCAGACTTCTTTATGGAGTTTACTGGCAATGACTTTAATGGTGAAAAACAAATAAGAAATGTCTTAATGCAAAGACAAAAGTTTACTGAACAAATAAGTGACGATAATTTTAGAAAGAAATGTGAAGATCGTCTATTTACTCAAAAGGAGATGAGATGGAATGATGTAAAAGAACGTGCGGCAACTAATCCAGCATGGCAATGGCATATTACCTCTGCTTTAGATGCTCTCAAAAATAATATGATTAAAAAGGATATATGGAGAGAAAACGGAGGCTATGTTGAAAAACCACCATTTCCTAATGAAAAGACAGAAGTTTTAGTTCAGGAACTCCGTAGAGATGATGAAACGGGAGAAGCTGTATTAAAGTTGCTTCCTAAGTATGGAGATAAGGTTCATTATGAGATAGGTGGAATAGCTACTGAAGCGTCAAATCTTGCTGAAAATATAAATGAATTTAGAACAACAGAGTTAAAGGTTTCATTCATATGTGTTGATAGCACGAGGGAGCATGAAACTGGTGATTATATAGAATGGAAAAATAAGATTACTGTAAAGTACAGGATTTATGATAAAGGAGAAGAAAAGGTAATTGAATTAAAATCTGCACCAGAAGTTCCAATAAGATTTACTACAGATGGTTCAAATCCAAAGGAGCATGGTGGCATATACGATTCGGAAGTAATTATACCGAAGAGTTCAACATTTTTGTTGGCTATAGCTGAAGCTCAAGGAATTTACTCCGATGTATTACAGGTGAAAATTGATAGAGCAAAAGGTGAAAATTTGAATGTAGATAAGCAAAAATTACTTAAGCTATATAAACGACACAAGACTAATGATACTAATGAAACTTATGATGAGCTTGGTAAACTTAAAAAGCATAAAGCTCAACTATCAGATGTAATTGTTACACTTTACAGAGTTGATGAAAGCAGCAATGAAAAGGGTTGGGTCGAGGTCACCATGGACTCATCCACGAAAGTAGATATTGAAAAATTAGAAGGAAGTATAGATAACATCAGAAGCAATTTTATGAGCGAAGGAAAAGTTAATGTAAGTCTCGAATATGGAGTGGCGAGGTTTGAATCTGGCCAGAACTTCCTTGATTATGTTGCTGAAAAGAAAAAAACACTTAAAGATTATAAGGAACAGGAGATTGTTCAATAATGGCTTATAGAAAAGAAGCAATTGGGTTTGGTTTTATACCATCCGAGTCACAACATCACTTTTTAGTAATTATACCGAGAAGTCAAAATAATAATGTCATAATTTATGAACGTTTTAAATGGGAAGAAAATGTAGAAAATCAAACTTTAGACTATATTAATGACAGACCAAAGGTAGAACTTTCAAAGTATAAATGGAAACTTATTGAAGAAGCCTTAAGATTAGAATTTAATGAAAGGCTTAAAAAAGAAGGTCTTATAGTTGGTAAATGGCGTATTGGTCAGGTAGCAGTGCAAAGGCTTTATGGCAAGGAAATGGTTCTTCTTGCATGGGCAATAGAAGATTGTGATCCATCAGTTATTCCAACAGCCATTAAAAATTGGCTTGGATTAAGCCAAGAAGAGAGATGGTGGCTATTTACCATGACCAATGCTGCAACAGGGCATATAAGTGATAAGAGGGGTTGGAGAAAGGCTATTAGGTATGCCCTCACAGAAAACCCAGTAGAAGAGAACAATAAGCAGTTGAATCTTTTTGATTTAGCTATAAAAAGGGAAATTGATAAATAGAAGGATGGGATAATATTGTCTAATCATAAATCATTTATAGAGGTACAGTTTCCTGTATCAAAGATATCTAAAGAAAGCTATAAAGAAAGAAAAGCTGGTAGTGGGCAAACTCTAACAGGCCTTGGTAAGTGGTGGGGACGTAAACCATTGATACTTGTCAGGGCAACCTTATTAGGACTACTTATGCCGGCAAGTGATAATCCTAATAAAGATAGAGAAATATTTTTGAAGATACTTATGATGGATGAGTTAAGCTTATCTAGAAGAAAAAATAAGTCAATATCTGCAAGAGATATATATGATTATTTAACTGTAAATGAAAGGAAATCATATTTTGGAGAGAAATCACAAAATGGAAAAATTGAATACAAAAAAGGAATTACTCGTGATGAAAAACAAGAACTTCAAGGATTAGTTTTTAAACGTATGCCATATGACAAAAAACTAAAATATTGCATAAGACCTGAAGAAATAAGTAATATTGAAGTTTCAGATTGGGAAGTAATAAATAAATATTTAGGAACAAAATCTCATAGTTTTCAAGAATTATTCAGGGAATTAGGATTAAAAAAATATGGAAGAATACCAGTAGTGGGAGATTGTTTTAGTGGGGGAGGAAGTATCGCATTTGAAGCCGCAAGAATGGGGTGTAATGTGTACGCTTCAGACCTAAATCCAATTTCAATGCTCTTAACATTAGCTGCATTGAAAATTGTAGGATCAAATAAAGAAGGAAATCAAAGATTGAGGGAATTTCAAGATAATGTATTTAATGCGGTAAATAGTAAAATAAATGAGTACGGTATAGAAAAAAATGAAGATGGTTGGAGAGCTAATGCATATTTATATTGCTATGAAACTCTTTGCCCAGAATGTAATTACAAAGTCCCAATTCTCCCGTCATTTGTTATTGGTGAAAAGAGTAGAACAGTAGTTAAACTTGAAGAAATATCACCAAAAAAGTCATTCAATATTCATATAGAGCAAGGTGTAGAAAGCCATGAAGTGGAAGTAGCTAAGAAAGAAGGTACTATAAAAAACTATAAATTATGCTGTCCACACTGTCATGTAGAAACGCCTATTCCAGCAATAAGAAAAGATAAAGATGATGGTGTACAAAGACCTTTTAGATATAATACTCCTAATAGCTTGAGGAAATGGGGCAAGTTTGATATTACAAGCAATGAAGAAGATATATTTACTGAAAGATTGTACTGTATTAGGTATGAGGAAGAATATATAGGTAAAAGCGGTAAAATTGAAATTATTAGACATTACGTAGAACCTGCTAAATCTGATATCGATAGAGAAGAAAAGGTAATTAATATATTAAACCAGAAATTAGAGACGTGGATTGAAAAAGGATATATTCCTGACAGTAAGATAGAAAGAGGATGGAATACTAATCAATTGACATATGAAAAAGGATGGACGTACTGGAGAAACTTGTTTAATCCGAGACAGCTTTTAATAGATGGAATGTTGTTTGAAACTGTAGATGAATATGCTGAAAATATAGAAGAGTATATAATAGGATTAATTGCAATAAATAAATGTTGTAACTGGAATTCAAAGTTAAGTATATGGCATACAGATGATACGCATAATAGTGAGCAACTATTTTATAATCAGGCATTTAATACTTTATTTAATTATTGCTGCAGGGCATTTATTCCTTTAAGGGAAATTTGGAATATAAATTATAAAGAACAGGATATAGATAGTGATAGTATAATAAAGTTAAAGGACGCACGTGAAGTAGATGATATAGCACAAATTTGGATTACTGATCCGCCATATGCAGATGCAGTTCATTACCATGAATTATCTGAATTCTTTTTAGCATGGAATAGAAAATTTTTATTAAAAATGTTTCCAGACTGGTATAGTGATAGTAAAAGAGTATTAGCAGTTAAAGGTACAGGAGAATCTTTTAATGGAAGCATGGTGGAAATATATAAAAAGTTAGCTAATTGTATGCCTGATAATGGACAACAAATAGTTATGTTTACTCATCAAGATGTAAGCGTATGGGCAGACTTAACAATGATTCTCTGGGCATCAGGGCTTCGGGTTACTGCTGCTTGGAATATCGCAACAGAAACAGAATCAGGAGGACTTAAGGAAGGAAACTATGTTAAAGGGACAGTATTGCTTGTATTAAGAAAGCAAAGTTCGGAAGAAACAGCATATTTAGATGAATTGTATCCAGAAATTGAAGAGGAAGTTAAGCATCAAATTGATAGTATGAGAGACTTGGATGATAAAGAAGATCCAAATTTTACTGATGCCGATTATTTACTTGCCGCTTATGCTGCATCACTTAAAGTGCTGACTTCATATAAAAAAATCGAAGATATTGATGTAAAATATGAGATTTCAAAACAACGAGTAGCAGGAGAAGAATCGCCAATTGAAAGAATTATTAATGAAGCAGTAAAAATTGCTTATGATTATCTAATACCATCAGGATTTGATCAATTTACATGGAAGTTACTTATATCGGAAGAAAGATTTTATATTAAAGGGCTTGATCTTGAAAAGGATGGAGTATATAAGATAGGAGCCTATCAAGAATTGGCAAGAGGATTTGGAGTTAGGGAATATAAAGATTTACTTGAAAGTGCAAAAGCTAATGAAGCAAGATTAATGACTGCTTTAGAATTTGGTATGAGAGGTTTGGGTGATAATGATAGGTTTGGCTCATCCGTATTGAGAAACGTATTAGTAGCATTACATCAGTCAGTTAAAGAAGAGGATACAGCAAAAGGAAGAAATTGGCTTAGAAATGAGTTGCCAAACTACTGGCAACAAAGAAATACTATCATTGAGATACTAGATTATATAGCTACTCTCGGAAATATTGAAAATATGGACCATTGGAAACAAGAAGCAAATTATGCAAAGCTACTTCGAGAGTTAATTAAGAATGATGGAGTATAATTAGGAGGGCTTACATGATAAATCGTTATTCCTCAAGAAGAAAAAAATTAGATGAAGCCTTCTTAAATGAAAAGCTTAAAGGAGCTTTAGCATATGATAGAATAGCAGGATATTTTAGCTCTTCTATATTAGAAATTGCAGGAGAAGCTATAGGGCAGATGAATGGATCTGTAAGGCTCATATGTAACTCAGAAATGGAGATTGATGATATAAAAACTGCAAGTGCAGCAGTAAATTCCATGAGAAGAGAGTGGTGTAATGCAAAACCTGAAGAAATCTATGCCAATGCACCTAAGAGGTTAAAGAAACTACATGAACTTATACGGAGTGGGAAATTAAATATAAAAGTTGTGCCTAATAATGTATTTGGGCTAATACATGGTAAGGCAGGGGTTATAACTCTTAATAATGGTAAAAAGACTGCATTTATGGGAAGCGTTAATGAGACGTATTCTGGGTGGAAACTTAACTATGAAATGCTTTGGGAAGATGACTCACAGGAAGCTATAGATTGGGTACAAGAGGAATTTGATTATTTTTGGAACAGTATTTATGCTGTTCCTCTCTCTGATTTTATAATTGAAGATATAAAGAGAATATCTGAAAGAAAAATTATATATTCGATTGATGAATGGAAGGAACGGCCTGAAGCTGCATCAACAGTAGTTGAATCACCTGTATATAGAAGAGAATTTGGACTATGGGAGCATCAAAAATTCTTTGTAAATCTTGCTTTTAATGATCATAAAAAGCTCTACGGAGCAAGATATATTCTTGCTGATATGGTTGGATTAGGAAAGACTGTTCAATTAGCTTTATCGGCACAATTAATGGCTTTGTATGGTGATAAGCCAGTGCTAATAATAGCTCCTAAAACATTACTTTGGCAGTGGCAGGATGAAATTAATTCATTACTTGATATGCCATCAGCAGTATGGACAGGGCGAGAATGGGTTGATGAAAATGGAGTTCGTTATCCAAATAATGGAGATGCAGGAATTAAGAAATGCCCAAGAAGAGTAGGAATTATTTCTCAAGGACTTATTACAGCAGGTTCAGAATCTATTCAGCATCTTCTATCTTTGGATTATGAATGTGTAATAGTTGATGAAGCTCACAGAGCAAGAAGGAAAAAATATAATCCTGGTAAAGAAGATGCCAAACCAGATCCAAACAATTTAATGAAGTTTCTATTACAAATATCCAATAAAACTAAGAGTATGTTATTAGCAACAGCTACACCAGTTCAGCTTTATCCAATAGAAGCGTGGGATTTATTAAATATTCTATCACAGGCTAATGATAGTGTACTTGGGAGTAGCTTGAGTATGTGGAGAAAGCATCCTGGAAGAGCTATAGATTTGATTATGGAAAAAGAAACTCTTGATAGATTTAGTCCAGAAGTTATAGATTGGATTAGAAATCCTTTTCCTCAAGCCAACGAAGGAGAAATGACTTTTGGTCGTATAAGGGCACAGTTGAATATAGTAGAAGATCAATTCGTTATAAAGCCAGAAGTTATAAGTAGACTGAGTGGCCCAGATCAAAGAAGAATTGGTAGAATAATTGATGATAATTTTATGACAGAACATAATCCATTTATAAGACATATAGTTAGAAGAACTAGAGAATTCCTTGAAAACACTATAAATCCAGAAACTAGAGAACCTTATCTCAAAGCGGTAAAGGTAAAATTGTTAGGAGAAAATGATAATGAAGCTATAGTATTGCCACCATATCTGCAAGAAGCATATAGGTATGCAGAAGAGTTCTGTGAGCTCTTACAGAAAAGAGTAAAAGGTGGAGGATTCCTCAAGACTTTACTATTAAAAAGAGTTGGAAGTACAATGATTGCAGGTAGGAATACAGCTGAAAAAATGATCAATAGCTGGGGAAGTGTATCATCAGAAAACGATTTTGAAAATGAGGATATTTCAGAGGAAAATAATACTCAAAGTGAGATAAAGGATATTACCGAAGAAGAAAGAGAGTGCCTAATACGTTTTATAGATACATTAGATGCAAATAAGGAAAAGGATCCTAAATATCAGCTTTTGTTTAATCTACTCATTGAAAAAAAATGGATTGTAAGAGGTTGTATAATATTCTCACAATTTTTTGATTCAGCTTATTGGGTAGCTGAAAATTTATCAAAAGACCTGCCAAATGAAAAGATCGGCATATATGCTGGCGGAGACAAATCAGGATTAATAATTGATGGAATCTTTGAAAAGAGAACAAAAGAAGAAATAAAGCAAATGGTTAAGAAGCATGAGCTTAAAGTTCTAATAGGAACGGATGCAGCGAGTGAAGGATTAAACTTGCAGACATTAGGGACACTTGTCAATCTTGACTTACCTTGGAATCCAACAAGACTTGAGCAGAGAAAAGGAAGGATTCAGAGGATAGGTCAGGTGAATGATGAAATATATATTTATAATATGAGGTACAAAGGTTCTGTTGAAGATAGGGTTCACTATATTTTATCTGAAAGGTTAGAAAATATTCATGGTCTATTTGGGCAGATCCCTGATGTATTGGAAGATGTATGGGTAAAGGTAGCCTTAAATGAGGATAAAGAAGCAAGGAAAAAAATTGATGAAATACCAAAACAACATCCATTTGAGTTAAGATACCATGTTCATGTTGGAAAGGTTGATTGGGAAAGTTGTGAGAAGGTGTTTGATAGTAGGGAAAAGAGAAAGTATTTAATGAATGGATGGGGAACAAGATCTTAGATAACATGAAAAATTAGTTTTTTAAAAAAAAATTTAGTTATAATTTTAAGAATGAAACCTTCATTTATTAAGGAGTTATTAGAGGTGGTAAGAGTAATATTAATTCTTATTTTAATATCTATACTTATATTTCTTGTAATAACAACAAATACAAATTTGAGAAATTCAAATTTAATTTAAGAATATGATTAAGAGTTTTTGCAGTAAAATATGGAGGTTATGCTTCATAGTAATAAGGATGATAAAGCATTTAAGTATGAGCTATCTGAAATTTTACTTTATGACTTGCTTTAGGGGTGTTTGTATATATTAAGATAATTCATATGAAGTTATTAAAGTAGACATATTAATAACAGGAGAAGTTGAAAAACTTGCAGGAAATAATATGATTGTCTTTAATTGCTTTAGCGAAATTTCTGGTATAGGTATGGCATTTCAATTAAAGTACGAGTTGAAAACTTGTAAATGGATATTGTTTAAAATATAAACTATAACGATAAAAAAGAGCACCAAGGGATTATAAAAGATCTCTTGATGCTCTTGTATCCTTTCTCGGGGAATTATTCTGTTAGTCCTTCCAGTAATCCGCAACGACCGGAATTTACATCTTTTGAGAAGTAAATGAGATTAGCATTTCTAGTAAGTGGTGGAACACCTACCGTATTGTAAAAAAGCAGCTTCACATCAAAAACCTGTGAAGCTGCTTTTTTTAATAAAATCCTTCTTCATAAAGGCAATTCACAATAGTCATCATCTTCTCGGTGCATTTTGTTGTATCGCTTTTTCAATTCATATGGAAAATCAAGTGTATAAGCTATTCCATCAATTTTTCCGCTAAGAAATTCCTTAATATATATTTTGTTAAATAAGTGAAAAGGTAATAAAAAGCCAATTCGGATAAATTATTAGACATGACCTTTTGTTTAAATATATTTACATAACATTTCTTCCTTAACTATTTTTCCTTTTTCTATGTCAATAAGCATTACATATACATTAGCCCTAAGAGAGGTTGGAGGTCTTTTTAGAAATCTCTCAAACTCTGCTTTACTATTAACTACTATAGTAAATTTGTCGCTTGGAGATAATTTTGTTAGTGCAATTCTACCGTAAATATAAAAGACATTCATAGTAACTACATTTTTCTCATTGGAAAAATTCGCTCTGAATTCAATATACCACTTGGTATATCCTTCATGATCTATATCTATTATCATATCAGGAAAATCAAGTCCATCCTCTGGCTTTTTAAGGCTCCATTTAAAAGGCATTGTGTACAGCTCCGATAGTATAACCTGAAAAAATTTCTTTTCAGCTTCTTCGCCACGGTTTCGTCTATTTCGAGGGGAATACGTATCTTCAGTTGAGTCTTCACTTATATGACCAGCTGCAATCATAAGGTCTTTATAAGTAACTTCATTGAATGCTTTTGATGCTAACTTTGATATAGTCTCTGGAGAGGGAGGGGTATTTATCATCTGTCTTAAAAATCTTGAAATGTGGGCAGCACTTACTCCGATATCATTCGCGTATTGATTAATGGAACGGTCCCCCTTAGCTTTATCAAGAAGTAGTGCAAAGGCTTCCTTATTAAAAATAACTTCTTTTTTCACAAATATAACCTCCAGAATAAATATACTTTTCTTTAATATCTAATTTAATTATAACATTACTTTTTAAATAAAGTCAATAACCTCGTTGAATGCAGGAAATAAAGTTATTAATTATATTTTTGAAAATTAATATAATAAAAATTATTTTGTGGACTTGTATTGACTATAAACAAAAGGAGAAATATAATAAAATCATAAGGTATATTGATTGAAAACAATAAAGCTGAAATGCAGTTTCTAAAATAATAAAGAAATATATTTTGGAGGGTTACTACTATGAATTTTAAAACAGTAAGAAGTAGAAGGTTTCCACATCACAATCAAAAATTGCTTAATGTAGACAAAGATGCAAAAGATAAAATGAAATATCGCAAATGCGGAAGTATAGTGCCGATTAAGTGCCAAAGTTGTGAGCATCTTTTATTTGAAGTTGATGACACATTGAGGGAACTTGTAACAATCAAGCTGAGTGGTACTGCCGTATATACTTTCAATCTAAGAATAATTAATACCCAAATGAAGGGATCGCACAAAGTCATTAAGAAGGGAAAAAAATATTTCTTTGATGTTATTAATTCAAATGAGAACATCGTGAAAATAATGTGCCCCATATGCAAGAAGTTTTATCTTATTAACTTGGATAAGGGAACTTGGAAGGAGGTGGGGCGCAATGAGTGGCCTGCTGCATAATACAACTAAATACACACTACTGAGCCACGGGGAGATTTAATTCTACCACCAAATTGCCAGAGTCATTTCACTAGAAAGAAGTCTAGTGTGAGACTCTGGCATTTTTTTTGAGTTCTTTTACCAGTATGGGGACTTCTTTCTAATTTTTTCAGAAAAGAAAGGAGTCTTCGTTGTGAGAAGCGTAGAAAAGCATGAAAAGTATTATTTAACAGGAGTGGATGGAAAAGAATATGAGGTTTCTGAAGAAATCTTCAGAGAGTACAAGCATTTGGTCTGGAATGAGGAAGCACAGTATAAAAGAGAACATTCTGTAATTAAAGAAAAGGATAGTAATAAATCTTATCTTGATAGGAAAGAATACATGAAGGTTTCATCTGTTGAATCTATTGTTGCAGGAGGTGGGGATCATCATATTGGAAGTACACCAGATTTTGCAGAGGAACTCGTCAATGCGATTGAAGAAAAAGAACTTTTACAAATATTAGGACAAGCTCTTGAGATATTGGATGAGCTAGAGAAGGAAATGATTGAACGACTAATTTTTAAAGGTATTAGTGAACGGGAGTATGAAAGGAGATATGGCGTGGCAAGGAAGACTGTAGCTTATAGAAAAGACAAGATTCTGAAGAAGTTGAGAAATTTCATAAAAAAATGATATAGCAATGCATGAACATGGGGAGATTATAAAAATTTCCCCATGTTTTTTTCCTAGCTGAATTTTTCGCATCTGGAATAGGTGAAGGAATGAAACAAAAAAATTCGCCCACTTTGAGATCTCAAATCTGAAGTAAATGAAGAGATCCGGAGGTGATTGCAATGAATGATGAAGAGATGAATCAAAGGACTGCTGAGTTGGTTGGAGTTCTCCAAGCGATATCTGTAGTGGCTAAAAAATTGGCACATAGGCTGATGAGAATTGAAGAGGAGGTAAAAAGACGTGAAAAAAAATTATCTGCTGAATTCGTTTCAAAGAAATATTGAAGAGAGCAGAAGAGAAGCAAGAGATTATTTTCTGGAATCAGTTAGTAAGGATGCGACTATCAGGCTATCAATAACTATGAGGAGGTATGTGTAGATGGAACCACATAGACACATGCCTGTTAAGGTACAACCCTATGGGCACCAAATCGAAGCATTCAATTTTATTTGTATGCTGTTTGGACTTATAACAGGTAAGACTAAATCTCTTGGGGCTGCACTGCTTATGGAAATGGGTACCGGAAAGACAGTCACCAGCATTGCAATAATAGGTGCACTGTATTCGGCAAGTAAGATAAATAGAGTCTTGATTGTTGCTCCCCTTTCTATCCTTGGAGTCTGGAATGAAGAGTTTTCAAAATTTGCAGACTTTCATTATTCACTGAAGGTTCTTACAGGTACAAGTGCAAAGAAGATAAATGCGCTTAAGGAAATGACAGACTCTAGGTTGCAGGTTGTTGTCATTAATTATGAATCTGCCTGGAGATTGGAAAAAGAGCTTCTTGCTTGGGATGCAGATTTAATAATTGCTGATGAAGGACATAAAATCAAGACACACAATATTGCGGCATCAAAGACTATGCACAGATTGGGAGCAAAGGCTAAGTATAAGCTGCTTCTAACAGGAACAGTTATCACAAATAAAGCCATTGATGTGTTTAGCCAATATAAATTAATCAATCCGATGGTTTTTGGTCAAAGCTTTTATTCTTTCAGAAATGGATACTTTGATATGGTGGGTTATGGCAACCATACACCTGTACTTAAAAAATCAATGGAGAAGGAACTGACGGATAAAATTCACAGCATTGCCTTTAGAGCTACAAAAGCAGAATGCTTAGACTTGCCTGAAACTATGGATATTATCCGCAAGGTGGACTTAGAGCCAAGTGCCTCAAAAATCTATAACTCGCTGGTAAAAGACAGCTATGCTGAATTATCCAAGGGGGAAGTTACTACAACCAATGTATTAACCAGACTACTTCGGTTATCGCAGGTTACTGGAGGATTTATAGGCAACGATGATGGCCAAGCTGTTCAAAAGGTTAGTGACGCCAAGTTATCTGTACTTGAGGACATAATTGACAGCACTTTGCAGGAAGGAAGAAAGCTTGTT
>JBEHWK010000085.1:0-15098 GCA_040217795.1 Clostridiaceae bacterium | reverse complement strand
GTGAAAAATATATTTCTCTCAAGCCCAATGATCTTTTTCTTTTCTTTATGATTAATACTCATATTCTTCCACTTCCTTTTCAAGCTTCGTAAATGTAATCTTTTCTCATTTTACCCTCTATGTAACAATTATAACATTCATTAAATTATAATGTAACATTGATCATAGCTAAAACAAAAAAGAGCAATTCTGCTCTTTTTTGAAATATCCTTCTGAAAAGCCCCGATAATATGTACATTTAGTTGCGATAAATCCTGTTCAGCTAATTTAGTTTAGCTTTAGCAGATACATACTTAACCAGGATATCTTCAACAGTAAAATACATTTGCTGAACCTTCTCATTTATTAATTTGCTGTATAAATAGTTTATTATTATTGCAATTGCATATCCCCCTATAACGTCACTTGGAAAGTGGTGCCCTACATAAACTCTTGATATACCCACTAAAATTGATAACATAATCAATATTCTTCCAAAAATCTTTTGATACTTGCTGACTCCTAAAGCTATGCTCATTGTCCCTATAGCATGGTCACTTGGAAAAGATGCATCTACTACATGTGGAAACAGCAAATTCACCTTTGAATTTACAAATGGTCTGGGAACATAATAAAATACACCAATAACAAAACTTAACATTAAGTTGATAACAGTAATAATAACCGTATCTACAGCAATTCCTCTGATTTTTTTCTTTCCGGTCAGCACTCCTGATATATAAAATACGGCAAGGGCCCCCATAAAAACATCCGGAACATACTTAGATAAAACAATCATTATATTGTCCAGCAAAGTACTTTGATGTGCCAAACCATTTATTGATTTAAATAAAATCTCGTTAACATTCATAACAAATCCTCCTGTGTTTTCTGTTTTATTATTTTCATATATTACACGTAAAAAAAAGAATCGGGTTGCAAAAACCCGATTCTTTTTTTATTATAATTTCTTGCCGCATTTACCACAGTAATACTCATTACTGTTCACAATACTGCCGCACTGGCTGCACTGCTCATTTAACCTGTTTCCGCAGTGGGTGCAAAATATATTTTCCCTGTTTTGCATCACTCCGCACTTATGACATATTGTACTATTCTGTTTATACATAAGGTAAACGATCAGCCCCGCTATATTTGTCAATAATACTAATCCGCCCCATAAAGCAGGGTTATTTCTTTTAGCGTCAGCATCTTTATATACCCATAATGCCAATCCAATCCAGTAGATTATAAGCATAAGACCAAGCACTGTTCCGGTAAGTTCCAATAATGTTTCCGCATATGGTATCGGAGTTATTGTTCTTATAATAAACACCTTGCTTTTTGTATTTCTGTCGGCAATATAATTGATCAGGTAAATATCCCTGGAACTCAAATCTCTTTCATAATAAAATTCCTTATCAATATCACTTGTTAATTTTTCATTGCTGGTAATATAGTTTATATTCAACAGAATATTTTCCTCATCGACTACCCTATAAAGTATATTTTTATTTATGTTATCCTGAAGATAATTCCTGTTGGATTCATATGGTGTAAGGGTCAGTTTGGAATTTTCACCAATGAGGTTATTGTTAAATTTAAAAAGAACGTTATTGTCTTTATCCAAAACAATCGTATTAACTATATCCTTTGAGTCAGAGCCTAATTTAGTTAACCGGGAATTCAGCTTATCACCCAACCCCTGTTTTTCAAAGGTATCGGATGCTTTTTTATAATCAACTGCCATATGAATTTTATCTTTTGTTTCATATGCAATCAAAGAAATAATCAACATTAGCATTACAGCAGAAACAATTAAATAGACCTTTGCTGCTGTTCTAAAATTCAGGCGTTTTGTAAATTTCTGCAGACTATCCATTGTACATTCCCCCCCTGCTTAATTTAGGTATTAACGGTATTAAAATCATTATGGCCAATGCCTGATAGATTATAAATACAGCTATAAGATTTACATTAAATATTTTGAAAAACACCTGCATCAAAAATAAAAAGAATATAAATATGCAGCTTGAAAAAAATATTGTCTTCTGCTTCTCCTGACGGTGTTTTTCTTTTAATTCCATGCACTTTATATCAATATCCCTGTCTAATGCGGATAAAAGTTTAGCAGTATCTCTCTCATTTATCTCCTTCATATTTATCCCCTCTTTCAAATACATTTCTAAGTTTTACTATTCCATTATGAATTCTGCTTTTTACTGTTTTAGGTTCAATCTCCAATTTTTCTCCAATCTCTTTGAGTGTTAAACCCTCAATGTATTTCATCTTTATTGCTATTTTTTGTTCTTCCGATAAGTTTTCCATTTCCTTTTTAACTGCTTCACCATAAATTTTGTCTAATACTATTTCTTCTGTATTTGCATGAACATCCTCTGCGTTGAAATTTTCATCTATAGATACATTTTGTAAAAACTTCTTTTCTTTTCTCAGATAATCAATATAACAATTTTTTGATATAGTAATTATATATGTTGAAAACTTCGCTTTACCATACATATCAAATTTATCTATATTTCTTATTAGCTTTAGAAAAGTTTCCTGAGTTATATCTTCTGCCACTTGTTCATTTTCTGTAATTTTAACAAGAAATTTAAATACAAAAGGATGATATTTGCTTATAAGTTCCTGAAAAGCCTCTTTATCTCCTGCCTGACACCTTTTAATCAATTTTCTCTCGTCCATATGCCACCACCTTTACGAAGAACAAAAATAAAGACCATATACAAATACAAGTATATTATTGATTATTACAAACTTTCCATCTCAGTATTTCTCTTTGTCTTATTTATTACACGCAATAGAAAAAAGTTAGTTGCAAACAGCTTTATATATTTTATATGCAAAATATAGCAGAAGCCCCCCAAAGAACCTATCAAGCCACTTGCGACACTTTTTATAGATTTGGCTAAAAAACTTAGATGAAATCATTACGGAAAGTATAACAAACCATCCCCCTACAGCCAATGCAACTTCAAATCCATATAGCCATTCTACCCACCTCGGAGTATTTGAGCTGATAAATTGTGAAAATATGCTCAAAAAGAATAAGACTGATTTTGGATTTAATATGTTACATAAAAACCCATTTTTAAAACCTTGTAAGAAGGTTTTACTATCACTAACAGTTTCTGAAAATTCAAAATTTGTTTCTTTACCTGAAAAAGTAGATATAATTGCTTGTATCCCCAAATACGCCAAATAGCAAGCACCTAAAATTTGTATACCTTTGAAAACATAAATATATCTTTGTAAAATCAATGCAAGTCCCAATATAGTATAAGTCGCATGGATAAGTAGTGCACTTCCTACTCCAATAGCAGAAGCAATCCCAATTTTCTTCCCATATCCAAGGCTATTTTTCATTACAATAAAAAAATCAGGACCTGGCGACATTCCCGCTAATAATCCAATAAAGAAAACCTGTAAAAATATCATGTTATTCCTCCTTTTAGTTTAATAGTAAACACTATTATTTTATTGATTAAAATATATAATATGGTTTATTATAAAATAAAGAAATAATTATTTCGATATAACGTTTATTTATTCGATATATCGAATTATATGCTATTAATAGTATTTTTTCAAGCTTTTTTAAATACTGAGTAAGGAAGAGATGAAATTTATGAACGATATTAATACTAAAATTGGAGAAAACTTAAAAAATATACGAAAATCCAGAGGACTAACTATAGATGCATTATCATTAAATTCAGGAGTAAGTAAAAGTATGATTAGTGAGATAGAAAGAGGAATTAGAAATCCTTCTATAAATATACTTTGGAATCTTGCTAATAGCTTAAAAACTCCTTTAAATTATTTTTTGAAACAGGATAGTTTGAATTCTCCTATGATATATAAAATAGGAGACCATGCAAGTATAGAAGGTAATGGATATTCTTTTCATCCACTAATGAATTTTGACGAAGATAAAAAATTTGAAATATATTTTAATGAATATAAACCTAAATCTCAAACTGAAGCCTCCTATCACTATAATGGCGTTGAAGAATATGTTCTGGTAAGCTCCGGAAGTTTAGTTTTATGTTTAGAAGACAAAAAATTTATAGCTAATGAAGGTGAAGTTATACATTTTATTGCTGATAAATCACACTACTATTGCAATGAAACTGATAGCGTAACGAAAGCTTTTATATTAATGTTTTACCCTAAATAATTTGGCTTATCTGTATTATCTATTGAAAATAGCGTTCTTACAAAAATTAATTCGTAACTATTAAAAAAGGATATTGCCATATCAGCAATATCCTTTTCTAATAATTACGTTACTTTATATTACAAACACGCCTTTTGAGAATATTATGTAGCAAAGGTTTTTCATACTATAACGCTTATATTTAACAATAAAATTCAAATTTTAGCTCAGTTAAATCATTAATCTTTTTTAACTGTTCTTTACTAAAAAAGCCTATTAAACTTGTTTGGTCTAAAACCACTACTGCAAATTTTTTGTTATATCCATGTTCTATAAGCATTCTATTAATTTTCTGTATTAAAGTCATATCAAACCAATCATCCTCAACTTTTAAATCCCATCTATAATATTTTTGATTAAAATCAAAAGAAACCCATGCTTCATTATTTTCAATATCAACATAGTCATCAATATTATCTAATCTTAAATATCCTTTGGACATCTTAAAAAGTCTTTCTATTATTTCAACATATATTCCACTATCCTCAATACATTCTGAATCAAAATACCAAACATCATCCGACATTAAGACCAATTGTCCATCTGCTATTTCTATTTCGCTCCCCAACGCTATTAGTAAAAATACATATGGTTCAGTTTCAATATCTTTACGTCCTACAACCTGAAAAATTTTATTTATTTTAATCTCGGAATTTAAACTAATACCTATTTCTTTTAGGTTATTTAATTGAACTTCCATTGATACTCCTGAATTTTTCTTTTTAAATAGTTTTGAAAACATAAATCTCTCCATATGAGTATATTTTCTTCGCAATTTTTTACAATGTTGTACAACCCATTAACCATAATCAGTTCATTCTTAAAAATATCGCCTGCCTGAGATTGTACAGATAATCCTATAAAAGAACATAAGACAATATTGTGATAACAGCATCATGCACTCCGTGTGCAAGTGCCAGTGAAAGCAGCGAACAGTTTTTTATTTTCCACCTGCAAATTCCATACCCTAATCCAAGTATTGAAGTCATAACAACGTTGATTATATTGAGGGTATTAGGAAAATGTAATAAACCGAATAAAAGAGCTGAAGCCACAGCAGCCAGCCACTCAGCAGACCAGGTGTCCTTAATCCGGCTGTAGAAGTATCCTCGAAAAGCAATCTCTTCCCCAAAACCTACACAGATAATGTCATAGAAAACATAAAAAATAAGCACTTGTAATGATGAAGCTTTAAAACTTAACACATCTGTTTTATTTAATCCTGCCAATAAAGGTATTACGACAGCGACACTAATTGTAACAATAAAAATTGCAGCAGCCACCGACAACTGCTTTGAAATATTTCCTTTTGAAAATCCAAGTGATTTGAACGGTATTTTCCTCAATTTCATTATGATTAAAGGAACAGCAGTGAAAATTATATATACCATGACAGTAAGCAGCATTTTTACCCCTGCTGTATTGCCAAGCTTCACAATATATGGCGAAAATACAACAATTAATATCAGCATCACATATGCTATAGCCATCTCAATAGTGTTAATAATACTCTGTTTGTATTTCATATAATCCCCCGTAAAAAAATCGCCAAGGCGATTATGAGCCGTCGATTTTTTTCTCGCATCTGCCTTTCCGAATGTATATGAGGAAAATCTGGCAGGCGACAAATTCTCTTTTTTACTCTTTAGGGACTTTACCCAGACTGAGAATAATCGGGATATACTTTAGTTATCCACAATTTTAAAACTTTATAATTTCCTAAAGCGCAAAAAATACCCTATAGGGCAGGCTTTGATATTGTCTGCTCTATAAGGTATATTTTTATCCCTCTGAGGGAACATAAAATAAACTTGTGGAGAGAATAAAATGTCAGGTATAAGCAATCGATATAATGAAGAATTCGAAGCAGATATTATAAGACTTATCCGTGAGGAGAAACAAATTATATCATATGATGGGTACCTGGCCATTCATTGCTAAAAATAATCTTCTTTCAACTTCATACCAGTTAATGAGATTCCACCAGGCATTGATAAATTTTTTCCGTTCATTTTGGTAGTCCAAATAATAAGCGTGTTCCCAGACATCACATACAAGTATAGGAATTGAACTCCACTGGGTAAGATTTTGGTGCTTTTCCGCCTGTAAGATCTGCAGATTCTGCCATGTTGGCTGCCACGCCAATATTCCCCAACCAGACCCTTCCACCTTTTCAGCTGCATTTTTGAATTGTTCCATAAAGGCACTGAAACTGCCAAAGGAGCTATTTATGAGATTCAAAGTATTCAGGCTAGGCTGTCCCCCCATTCCCACCGGATCCATAACTGTCCAGAAAATACTGTGAAGTATATGTCCTGAGCCATTAAAGGCAAGCTCCTTTTCCCAGTACTTTACATACTCATAATCATTTTTCTTACGTGCTTCCATCAGGTTGATTTCTGCCTTATTCAGAGCATCAACATAGGCCTTATGGTGTTTGTCATGATGAATTCGCAAGGTTCTTTCGCTTATTATTGGCTGCAGCGCACTATATGAGTATGGTAGCGGCGGAAGCTGATGCTGCCCTGGTAATATCATCATGGATTGCATTCGATGAATCCCCCTTGAAACTTAAAATTATTTTCATCACTATTGTATTCAAAAAGCTCAGATAAAATGATAAAGGGCATCTCAAAACCTGGTTTTGAGATGTCCTAGCTTTTCTCTGATTATATTTATTCCTGAATTCCAGGTACCTTTGGCAGTTCTGAAAATCCCTTTTCCAAATCTTTGTCTGTTGGGATATAGTCCTGCATTGTTCCATTTAAATAAGATTCATAAGCAGTCATATCAAAGTATCCTGTCCCTGTAAGTCCAAAGAGAATTGTCTTAGCTTCTCCAGTTTCTTTACATTTCAATGCTTCATCAATAGCTCCGCGGATAGCATGAGCAGATTCCGGAGCAGGCAGAATGGTCTCCTGTTTTGCAAATAGAACTGCCGCTTCAAATACCCTGGTTTGTTCTGCTGCTGCAGCTTCCATGTACCCATCATGGTAAAGCTTTGAAAGAATAGGAGACATGCCATGGTATCTGAGACCTCCTGCGTGGTTGGCAGATGGAACGAAGCTGGAGCCCAGGGTATACATTCTTGCAAGAGGAGTAATTCTTCCAACATCACAGTAGTCATATGCATAGCGTCCTCTTGTTAATGATGGACATGAAGCTGGTTCTACAGCAATAATTCTGGGATTAGCTTTTCCTGTTAACTTATCCTGCATAAATGGTGCAATTAATCCGCCAAGGTTTGAACCGCCTCCTGCGCAGCCTATTACAATATCAGGGTATTCATCAATCATCTCCATAGCAAGTTTAGTTTCCAGACCGATAATGGACTGATGAAGAAGTACCTGATTCAATACAGAACCCAGAACATATCTGCATCCTTCAGTAGTAACTGCTTTTTCTATCGCTTCAGAAATTGCAGTTCCAAGACTTCCGGTGTTATCAGGATCTGCCGATAAGATTGCCCGTCCCACATTGGTTGTATTGCTGGGACTTGGAATAATCTTTGCACCAAAAGTTTCAATAATTGATTTACGGAATGGTTTTTGTTCATAGGAACACTTCACCATATAAACAGTAAGGGGAATACTATAGTAACTGCAGGCTTCCGCCAAGGCAGTACCCCATTGGCCAGCCCCTGTTTCAGTAGTAAGGCTTGTCAAACCCTGCTTTTTTGCATAATATGCCTGAGCAACTGCTGAATTTAATTTGTGACTTCCTGAGGTGTTATTTCCTTCAAATTTATAATATATTTTCGCAGGTGTTCCCAGAGCCTTTTCCAGATTGTATGCTCTTATCAATGGTGATGGACGATACATCTTGTAAAATTCCTGTATTTCCTCAGGAATGTCAATATACCGTGTTTTATCATCCATTTCTTGCTTTGCCAGCTCTTCACAGAATACAGGATATAAATCCTCAGCTGATGCAGCCTTGAAAGTTTGCGGATTTAACATAGGATCAGGCAGTTCCTTCATATCTGCCCGGAGATTATACCATTGCGTCGGCATCTGGTCTTCAGTGAGATAAATTCTATGCGGTATTTTTTTCATAAAAGCAACCCCTCTCATCTATATAAATAAGAAAGGCCTTTATCCCCTGATTTATACTGGGACAAAAGCCTGTAACTTCTGCATTGCCACCCAAATTGGCTTATATAAGTCCACTAAACACAATTCGATATGTAAATGTTTCCACAAGGTAAGTATATATATTTTTGTAAAGCTTGTCAAATGATTTTAGCTACAAGACCGGACACCATTACATTTTCCGGAATGATGCCCGTCCTGCTTCCTAACTATTGGTTATTCTCATTTGTTTATTTACCACTAAAGCTACTGAAAATACAGCTATGGCAAAGCCTAGTTCTATCAGCATATAAGTTGATATTGATGAAAGATTGCCCAAGGTGAAACCTGACAGTTTACCAATTGCATTATTAGCTTTCACATACCAGTAGGTGGGATTGAAGCTTGCAATGGTGAGGCATTTTTCACTTAACAGTTCCTGCGGCACGAATACACCACTCAGGAAGCAAAAACCCAATGTCAGGACATTAGCTATGGAGGATTGGGCATTTCTGTTCTTTATTAGAAGTCCCGCAAGGTAACTTATACTTAATGCTGCTATAGTAAACACCAGAGCATTAATGCATAAAAGCAGTCCATTATAGGACATCATATCCTCCCTGTACCACATGAAACCAAAGCTGGTCAAAACTCCATAACATATGAATGCAAAAATCAGGTTTGCGAGAATCATCTGTATACTGAAGGTTCTGGTTTTCATCGGTGAGCACAGGTTTCTTCTCTTTATATTTTTATCATTAAACACCATTAAATTTGAGCTGACCCCAAGTATCAGTATGGCGAACAGAGAATAAGCAAAATAATTAAAGTAATATACCGGAAGATCAGAGTTCTGTTTTTTATCTCCAAAGGTTTTTAATTGAACCTGTACCTCAGAAGAAGCTCCCTTAGCCACTTCATTAACCAGAGTTTCTTCTTTGATTCCCGGGATACTGTTAACATATACTCTTGCAGCGTTAAAATATTTATTTATTGCCATATCAACATACATCCTAGAAGCAGAATCAAGCCCTACAGTTTTTTCCACCTCCACGGACTTTCCCTGCAAAAAATCTTCAGTAAAATTCTCGGGTATGGTTACAATATACTCCACGTCCCTGAAAAATAAGGCATCCTGCAATCTTTCCTGATTATTTTCAATATCAACAAAGTTGACATACCTTGACATATATTCTTTAAAACCTTTTGTAAGAACAGTGTCTTTCCCTAAGTTTATGAAAGCAGCATTAATCCTGGTTTGAGAAAAGCTTCCTGCATTTTTAGCCGGTGCCGAAAAAGTATATATCAGGGCAATTGCCAGAAAAATTATTAAATATATCATTATCTGTTTTATATTGGCTTTGATAATCTTGAAATACACCTTAAATACTTGCATATTTTTGCCTCCTTATAATAAAGTAGGTAATTAAGCAAAACACTGCGGATAAACCTGCCAGTATAGTAATATTCACAAAAAATCTTTCATAGGTATTATAGTAATATAAGGTATAGAAACCATCGGTAATAAGCGCTGCGGGGTTAATATATGCTAATATGGGCGCATTTTTTTCTACAATATACTTCATATTTGCATACTGCAGCCCTGCTAAAAAACATCCTGTCATGGAAACAGCTATTAATATCCCAGTTTTGATACCTTCATCTTTCTTCACCAGAGCGCTTACCATAGTTCCCATTGAAGTTCCTGCAGCACATCCTGCAAAACAGAGCAGTAAAATATAAGGAAGCTGACTGCCAAAGTCCACCTTTAAGGCAAATTTTAAATATCCAAGCACTATGAGAATCTCTGCAAACTGAATCAGGAACGCTGCTAAAAGACCATAAATAAATACCTTCATTTTGTGCACCGGAGCTATATTTATTCTGGCTGCCCTCTTTGAGAGATCACCTTGTATATCAGTGATTTCCTTTAAGCCTAAAAATCCTCCGTATAAACATGTCATGGCAATAAGTGCATAAAAGTAATTCAAGGTAATGTCTGGTGCTCCCCTGGAAGGTGAAACTTCCTTAGTATATTCTTTAAAGGTTGCTATATCCTTTATAAGTCCAGCATTCACAGCCGTTGGATTCTCCTTCGCAATAGCCTCAATGGTACTTTCACTCTCTTTATAATTATCTAAAAAAGTCTTAATCACTGTCTCATTGAGTCCTGAGGATTTGACTGCAAGATTTATCTCAGGATTTAAATATATATATCCTGCTATTTTGCTGTTTTTAAGAAGCTCTTCTGCATTTTTTTCCTCAGTGAAGGTCACATTAAAAAGTTTATCAGGACCATCCTTGGATACCTGTTCAATTGTCCCTTTAAAACCCTGGTTATCTTCATAATACTGATTATTTACCACTGCTATATCAATCACTTTAAAAACATTATGGGAAGAAAGGTTAGTAAAGGCTGCTTTAAACAGGGTGGCTAAAACTATAGGAAAAACTAAAGTCCAGAAGATCATCTGCTTATTTCTTATTAAACATTTTACCCTTGTAATAAAAATATGCTTAAACACACCTATACCCCCTGATCTCTAAGTTCTTTTCCTGTTATCTCTAAGAAAACGTCATTCAATGTAGGTAATTCTGAGTATATTTTTCCAAACTCAATATCATGCTGACCTAAAAATTCTAAAATTCTCACCAGATTATTTTTGCCCTTTTTAGATCTTATAACTAAGGTATCTTCTCTGTATTCAGCCTTATCTACTGTGGATAATTTCCTAATCTCCCTTAACACCTCAGGAGATAAATTAAACACCTCTGCTGTAATTTTTTCTCCTATATTTATCATCCCCTTCAACTCCTCTTTTGTCCCCAGCGCTATATTTTTCCCTTTGTCAATTATGGCAATTCTGTCACAAAGCTGTTCAACTTCCTCCATATAGTGAGTTGTGTATATAATTGTAGCTCCTTGTTCGTTGAGCTTTTTGATTCCGGTGAGAATATTATTTCTGCTTTGAGGATCTACTGCCACCGTAGGCTCATCAAGAATTATAAGCTTAGGCTTGTGAGCTATGCCGCAAGCTATATTAAGCCTGCGCAGAAGCCCTCCGCTTAATTTCTTTGGATAGAACTTTTTAAACTCTGTTAAAGCAACAAATTCAATGGCTTCCTCCACAAGGGCTTTTTTCTTAAGCTTATCCTTTACATACAGTCCGCAGAAATAGTCAATATTTTCATACACTGTCAACTCTTCAAAGACAGCAACATCCTGCATAACAATTCCAATGTCCTTTTTAATATCATAAGCATCAGGTTCCATAGGCTTACCGAAAATCCTTATTTCCCCTTTGTCATATTTTAACAAAGAAAGCATGCAGTTTATTGCTGTAGATTTACCAGAACCATTAGGCCCAAGAAGTCCGAAGATTTCTCCTTCCTTAACCTCAAGATTCAAATGATCCAGCGCTAAAAGTTCATTGTACCTTTTCACTAAATTATTAACCTTAACTACCATGATTTTCCTCCATCCTGGTGCCCACGGGAATGTAAATCTATTCACCCCCGAGGGTAATTTATATATTATCTATAGTTCTATAGTACGATTTTATGGTATTATTTAGTAGTGTACAAAATCATTGATTTATGTGACAAATGTCATTATTTAAATAACAAAAATCATTAAGGAAGGGGGCTTCAATGAAATGCTTGAGATTGTAGATAAGGCAGTCATTTTTCTCTGCTGCACAAGCATATATTTATTGGAATCAACTGATGGTTTATGGATTCTCCCGGTTATTCTTACCTTAACTATAAGCAGCCTGAACAGCTATCTTGAAAAGCCTGCTTTGCATATGTTGTTTTTCATTGCTTATTGCGTATTATGCTTCTTTTATGGCAATCTTGTATTATTTCTCCCGCTGATTCTTTATGACATTATATTTAGTAAACAACCTTTAGCAGCTTTCTTTGCTCTGGTACCCATTATAGGAAATCATGGGTATCTATCTGACAGGACTATTTTTATCACCATTTCTTTTATGGCGTTGGCTACCCTCTTAAAGTTTCGTACTATTACAACTTTAAGGATTAAAGAGGATTATATAAAATTCAGAGACAAGACTTCAGAGATTTCTATGCTGCTTGAAGAACAAAATACCACATTAATAGAAAATCAGGATCACGAAATAAATGTGGCTACCCTAAGTGAAAGAAACAGAATTGCAAGAGAAATTCACGATAATCTTGGCCACATTTTATCCCGATGCCTTTTGCAGATTGGAGCCATGATAGCCATCAATAAAGACCCTGTTATGAAAGAAAATCTTTGCGCAATTAAAGATACATTGTCACAGGGTATGGACAGCATCAGGAAAAGTGTTCATAACCTCCATGATGAATCTATAGATTTACATGATCAGATCCATGGATTGGTAAAAGAATTTTCTTTTTGTCCTATAAAGCTTAACTATGATATCAGCGAAAATCCTGATAAAAAGCTAAAATACTCATTTATATCAATAGTCAAGGAGGCCTTGTCCAATATAATACATCATTCCAATGCCACAGAGGTGTCTGTCAATATTAAAGAACATCCCGGTTTTTATCAGCTTGTTATTCAGGACAATGGAA
Organism: Clostridiaceae bacterium; assembly: GCA_040217795.1. GTDB lineage: Bacteria > Bacillota > Clostridia > Clostridiales > Clostridiaceae > Clostridium_T. Next base: position 2,225 of record JBEHWK010000085.1, on the reverse strand, counting down.
TTGTTGAGAATTATAACCCTGAAAAAGGTATTGGAATTAAGAATATACTGGATAGAGTTGCAGCTTTTAATGGTAATGTAAACATCAATACTGACAATGGTTTTAAAATATTTATATCTATTCCAAAGGAGAATATATAATGAAGGTTTTAGTTGTAGATGATGATAAATTAGTTTGCAGTTCTTTGAAAACCATACTGGAATCAGATGATGATATAGAAGTGGTAGGCTTGGGCTATAACGGAAAAATGGCAATAGACCTGTATGAAAGCCTGAAACCTGACATACTGCTTATAGATATACGAATGGATGCAATGTCCGGCCTTCAGGGGGCAGAGATAATACTTCATAAGCACAAGGATGCCAGGATATTGTTCCTTACTACTTTTTTGGATGACGAATACATCATAAAAGCCTTAAAAATAGGTTCTAAGGGTTATCTTTTAAAACAAAACTTTGAAAGTATCGTCCCTTGCCTGAAAGCAGTACAAATGGGTCAAACTGTCTTTGGTGATGAAATAATCACTAAAATTCCTTCTCTGATGCCGGATAACAGTAAACTGAAGTTCTCCTCCTTCAACATTAATGAAAAGGAACTGGATATCATACTTCAGGTTGCTGAGGGCTTAAACAATAAAGAAATTGCCGAGAAGCTGTATTTAAGTGAAGGTACTGTAAGAAACTATATCAGCGCAATACTGGAAAAACTTAATCTGCGTGACCGGACTCAGCTGGCAATTTTTTATTACAAGAACAAGTAGAGGGTCAGGTACCATCCCATTTTGGGGAATGGCACCTGACCCCTGTCTGCTTCAACTTAGAATTATTTTCATAAATTCAAGGCAATTGTGCATACTAAGCCCGGAGGTGTTTATATGAAAAAAACTGAGTCAACCAGGAAAGATAAAATAATGACTTCCCCATCAACTACTGATTCTTTAGGGCTATCAACCTCTTCCAACATAACCATTGAGTCTGCAGGTAAATCAGGTGATGGCAGCACTTCATTATTCCCTGATTTCTACGAAGACAAAAACTGGTCTTCGAAAACTTCTATAACTGTTTATGAAGATGATGAATAAGCTTTTTTAAGGGGCTGTTGAAAAAAATAATCGGTTTTTCAACAGCCCCTTTTAGTCTCTTTTTTGCAGCAATTCCATCATTTTTTCATTTGAAATATTTTCATGAATAATTTAAAGTCGGGGAGTATAGATAATCCCCGACCCAAAGACAAGTGTACTTTTGGAGATTCTAAATTTATTTTCGGTCTAATACTGAAATATCACATCTAAAATCTTGTTCCATCAGATATCACCTCTCTGATATTATTGTGCTCAGAATAATTTTAATTATACCTGAATGGAAATTAAAATTAAAAAAATTTATTGTTCCTTCGCACCTGTTTTTACAGGCACGGTCTGATTGAGGTCAGTAACTTCGGGTTGACTTATAACAGCCGGGCCTCCTAAACATTCCTCGTCATTCCAGCCTCCTTCAGGGTTCTGTTTGAAACAGTATATACTATCGTTAGTTCCTATAGTGTATACTATAAGGGTTCCATCTGACTGACTGCCTACAGTCAGTTGTTTTGCAAAGTTAATGAATCCCCCAAGCCTATCCTTACCACTCCAGCCGCTGTTTGGTGCTGTCTGATGAAAACAGTATATCCTGTCGTCGTTTCCGACTGTGACTATTTCTATTCTTCCATCTTTATTTATACCGCCTGCAATAAATTTTGCGGAACTCTCTGAATCTCCAAGACGTTTCCAGCTGCTGTTAAAATCACCACTGGGACTAATCTGCCATTTATGATAAATACCCTGATCTTCTCCTTTGTGGAATATTTCAATTCTTCCATCCTTATTATGAGTTGTAATGATTTGTTTTGTCTTACCTCCAAGTGGGTCCCATCCACTCCACAAACTGCCATCTTTTAAATCTGAAGTGACGCCACCTCCATTTACTGCTGTGAGATAGTGACCGTCACTGGTTTGTATTGTGCTCCAGCCTCTTACCTGATCATTGATCTTAAATTTTTCCCATGGACCTATGTCAGTTGCATCAGAGTGGATAACATCGACTGTCCTTCCTCCTCCATTAACAGCTGTGAGATAATTTCCCTCTATGGTTTGTATTGCATACCATCCGTTTCCTTCATCAATAAGCTTAAATTTCTCCCAAGGACCAATGGTTCTTGCCTCTGTATGTATAACATCACTTATTTTT
>JBEHWK010000084.1:0-15414 GCA_040217795.1 Clostridiaceae bacterium | reverse complement strand
CGTTGACTTAAGTTTATTTCTAAATCTTACTTCTTATTCCTCTGTTTAATTTTCAAAGACCAATTTGTTTGTTTTGTTTGTTTCGCATTTAAGCGACTTCTATATGTTAACAAAACATTTATTATTTGTCAACTACTTTTTCTTGTTTTTTTCTCATTTTTGTTGACTTGTTTGCCCTCGTTCTGAGGACGAGTTTTATAATAACATCTGCAAATATATAAGTTATTAATCCAACCCCTGATTAAGCTTACTTATCATGAAATTTCTCTTAAGTTCTTTATTTTTCTAATTATCCCTGTTAATGATACACAAGGTAGGGTTTATTTGATAAAATTCACCAAAACCCTTAATATAGCATATTATTATCAACTGCCTGCAAATATTATATGTAAAAAAAATCGTCAAGTCGATTACGAGCCGTCGATTTTTTCTCGCATCTGCCTTTCCGAACGTATGTGAGGAAAATCTGGCAGGCGACTATTTTTATTTTTTACTCTTTAGAGACTGTAACTATACTACGTATAATCGCGTATACTTTAAGTTATCTACAACTTGAAAATTCTAGAATTTATTCAATAAGGAAACTCTTACCCATGATTTTATTTATTGATATAATATATACTATAGATTTAACGGAGGTAATTTGTTTTGAATAACATTACTCAATATGTGACATATGTAATAATTGCAATAAATATCTTGCTTGGCACCACAATTATAGTCTTGGAAAGGAAAAGGCCCGAAAAAACAATAGCTTGGCTTTTAATTCTATTGTTTGTTCCTCCAGTGGGATTGGTTTTGTATATTTTCTTAGGCCGCAACTGGAAACTGCATAAACTCAATGATGGTATATCCCATAAAATTAACAACCTTATAAATCCAATAATGCGGGAATATAACCTGAAAGAATACGCTCCTTTAATAGAATTATTAGTATCCAATAGTGATTCACCAATTTTCCCAAACAATCAGGTTACTTTGTTTACAAATGGAATTGATAAATTTGATGCGTTAAAAAGTGAACTTTTAAAAGCAAAGCATCATATACATATGGAGTATTACATAGTAAAAAGTGACACCATAGGAACTGAAATTAAGGATATTCTAATAAAGAAATCACAAGAAGGGGTCTGTGTAAGATTTATCATTGATAGACTAGGTGCCAGAATGAACAGATCTTTTGTAAAGCAAATGAGAGATGCCGGCATTGATGTGGTATTCTACTCTTATTTTCTAGCCCCACTTCTTCGCCCCATAAACACACAGATAAATTTCAGAAATCACAGAAAAATTGTAATCATTGATGGAATTGTAGGTTTTCTTGGAGGAATTAACATCGGCGATGAGTATTTGGGCAAAAGTAAATTAGGATTTTGGAGAGACACTCATATTATGGTAAAAGGTGATTTTGTCATGGCTCTTCAGGCAGTATTCCTTGATGATTTCTTAACTATTCAAAAGGCAAACAACAATTATTCATTCTATGATGACAGATTCAGGCGCTACTTCCCTAAAACCAAGATAAGGAACAATCTTATGATGCAGCTTGTACAGAGCGGCCCGAATTCCGAGTTTCCTGCAATAATGCAGGCAATGCTTAAGATGATAACTATGTCAAGTAAAAACATATATATATCAACACCTTATTTCGTTCCTCCCGAAAGCATAATGGATGCCTTAAAAATAGCCGCCTTAGGAGGAGTTGATGTTAAAATAATATTCCCTGAGAAGGCAGATCATGCTATTGTTGGCAAAGCCTCAAGGACTTACTTTGACGAACTGCTATCCTGTGGTGCTAAAGTTTATTTCTATGATAAATCCTGTTTTATGCATGCGAAGACAATGACTGTAGATGGTAAACTATGTACAATAGGAACAACAAATATGGATATACGCAGTTTTGATCTGAATTATGAGATTAATTGTGTAATATATGATGAAAATACCACAAAACAATTAGATGAAGTTTTTTATGAAGATTTAAAGATGTGCCGGGAATTTACCCTTGAAGAATGTCAGAACTCTGGAAAACTGGAGAAATTAATTGAAGGAGTATCAAGAATTTTTTCTTCTCTATTATAACGAGGTTTACATAAAAAGGTGTGTATACGGCCGAAATCACAAGATTTGAAGACCATCTACGCACCTATAGAATATTCGGAACTTCCATGAATAAATATTTGATGAAATTCATCTGTACATGCATAAATAAAAACAAATACTTCTATAAGTTCCATGACTTTTACTTATAGAAGTATGCCTTAAATAACTCTTTTAAAAACAAAAGTCCCAGGAATGTCCCCAATGTCATTAAGTTAAGACTTAATGACATTGGGAATGTCCCGAGATCTATTCTTTTCAAAATAATAATTTATTTTAATCTCATTAAAGGAAATTAAATTCCTGCAATTTTATTTTGAAATTTTCTATCTATTAAAATATTCTTTCTTTTTCAATTGTTAATGGGAACTTTTTAGACCCTTTTATTTCTTCACCCTTCTCAATAACAACATTCTTATCAATTATTACATTGTCCAAAACTGCCTTTGGACCTATTTCAACATTTTGAAGTATTATACAATCTCTAACTACAGCACCCTTAGAAATTTTAACTCTTCTGGATATAATAGAGTTTTCAACAGTTCCTTCTATATAGCATCCATTTGCTATTATAGAGTTGGTAACATCACTGTCCTTTGTATATTTTGTAGGTGCTTCATTCTTACTCTTTGTGTAGATAGGACCGTTATCCATAAATAATTCATTATTTACTTTTGGATTTAAAAGCTCCATATTAGCATCAAAGTATGCCTTCATAGAACTTATGCAGCTTAGGTTTCCTGTAAATTCAAAAGCACGAACATCAAGTTGTTTAACTCTTTCAGCTATTGCAGTTCTTACCTTTCTGCAAGCTCCTGTTTTTATGCAATCATAAACTAATTCCACAAACAAATCCTTCTTTAAAAGAATCATTTCCATGGAAATGTTTGCTTCTTTCTGAGATCCTATATTTTCTCCGATACCTACTACCTTATTGTCCTCGGAAATGTCTAAAGTATTGCAGTTTATGAAATTCTTATCTGCATTGTTAACCTTTTTATAAATAATAGTTATATCTGCATTACTTTCTACATGATAATTCATAGCCTCATCATAGTTTATATTACAAATCATATATGAAGGCGCCATAAGCACGTACTCTTGCTTACTTAACTTGAAAAATTCCATATTACTTGCGAAAATATGAACATCATCATAAACTGGATTCTCATGTGAAAAATTGAATATTCTCAAACCTTCTTTTTCTCTGTTTAAATCCCATGGTCTTCCACTATTCAAGTGATCAACTAAAGAACGTGAATTATTTCTTGTGAATATCCCAATATTAGATATTCCTGAATTTGTCATATTAGATAATATGAAATCTATAATTCTATATCTTCCTGCCATTGGAACTGAAGCTAATTGCCTGTTTCTTGTTATTTCTCTTATTCTGTCTTCTTTTTCATCTAAATTTATTATTCCGATAAAATCCTTCACAATAGTCACCCTCTCTTACTCAATAATAGAACCGCTTTTTATATCATCATTTGGCGCAACAACAACAACAGATTTTCCGTTACCTACTTTAGAGTCTTTTCTTATTGTAACGTCATTTCCTACTATTGCTTTGTCAATTACAACATTATCTCCTATCTTTGTATTTGGAAGTATTACAGAATTCTTGATTACTGCATTTTTCCCAACTACAACTCCTGCGAATAATACTGAATTTTCCACTTGTCCATTCACACTGCATCCTTCAACAACCAATGATGATTTAACCTTTGCGTTAGCTCCTATATATTGTGCAGGTCTTACAGGGTTTACTGAATAAATTCTCCAGTTATTATCATGAAGATTTAATTCATTATCATCCTTTAATAAATCCATATGTGCTTCCCATAAGCTGTCTATTGTACCAACGTCTTTCCAGTATCCTTTAAATGGATAAGCAAACATGCGTTTTCCATCTTCCAGCATGTTTGGAATAATGTTTTTACCAAAGTCATTAACTGAACTTTTGTCTAATTCATCTTCTTTAAGATATTTCTTAAGTTCCTTCCAATTAAATATATATATACCCATTGAAGCCTTAGTACTCTTAGGTTCTGCTGGTTTTTCTTCAAATTCATAAATTGACATGTCCTCGTTAGTATTCATAATTCCAAATCTTGAAGCTTCTTCTAATGATACATCAATAACCGCTATAGTTGCGTCTGCTCCCTTTTCCTTGTGGAATTGCAGCATTTTATCATAGTTCATTTTATAAATATGGTCTCCTGATAATATCAGAACATATTCCGGCTCATAGGTATCTATAAATGCTATGTTTTGATAAATCGCATTAGCAGTACCCTTATACCAATCTGCACCGCTTTCCCCTTGATATGGTGGTAATGCAAATACCCCTCCTTCTCTTCTGTCTAAATCCCATGGCTCCCCTATACCCAAATGAGTATTTAAAACAAATGGTTGATATTGAGTCAGAACCCCAACAGTATGGATTTCTGAATTAGAACAATTGCTTAATGTAAAATCAATTATTCTATATTTTCCTCCAAAAGGGATTGCAGGTTTAGCTATCTTTTTTGTAAGTACCCCTAATCTTGAGCCTTGACCACCTGCTAATATCATGGCTAGCATTTTTTCTTTAACCATTTTTACGTACACTCTCCTCTCAAATAGTTCTCATATTTTTTACCTATAAGTTATGTGTCCCACACATCTATAATACTACATTTAACACAAAATTTATATATATTTTTATATATTTTTGTAAAAAATTCCCTAGTTATTTTTTCTCATTGTTTTGTCTTGTTTCATCTTGTTCTTGTTGACAATTATTTGATGTCGCTCAAAAACTTGGAAACATACGCCAATGATTCTTCAATAAGTTCTTGCCCACCTTCCAACTCGTCTAATTTCTTTTCTAAAAAAAATATTTTCTCCTCTAAGGAAACTACTTTATCTTTTATATTATTTAAAAGCTTGATTTCATAGCTTATCTGAACCCCATCCTCATCCAAATATACAATTTCCGGTGGACTTCCACACTCAACACATTTAAGATACAGACCTTCTTTTTCAATATCTTTAAAAACCTTGAAACTATCATTTACACAATTGGAACATTGCGGCAGTATAACAAATTCATAGTAACTTACATCCATATTATATACGCTGCCACATTCCTTACATGTTAAAAATAATCTGTCATCTTTATTTTCTAAATAAAAGCTGTTTCCACTGCAGCCTTCTTTTTCACATACTAATGTTCTGATCATATTAAACACCTCCTAAATATTTAATATGAATCTTACGAACAAATTATAACTGCATTTCCTAATGCAAATCATAAAATTATAGTATAATAATATTTAATTTGTGTTTATAAAAGAAGGTAATTATGCGAAGAAAAAACATTGAGGTTTCTAAAGAAAAAAGAAATCATATAATTTCATCTATACAAAACTATTTTTGTATAGAAAGAAATGAAGATTTAGGAGACCTTGCCGCAAGTTTGATTCTGGATTTTATAATTGATAACCTGGCTCCAGGGTTCTATAACCAGGGAGTATACCATTCATATAAATATATGAATGATTCCATTGAAGAATTGCTTGGTATTATTAAGTAAATCCCATAAAATCTGTTCATTGACTTAATAATATTTTAAATTGAGAAAATGAGGTTTAAGATTATGGGAAAAATTCACCCATGTCAGCATAGTTAAATATCAAACATGGGTGAAACCATTCTGCATTTCTATAGCTTCCTTTCATTATTTAGATTTCCTCTAAAATGACACCCTCCAAAGGCTCAACAGATACTGTTCCATGATCAATGTGTTTCTTTCTTCCTGTTATCATATCTGTTCGATAAGTTTCTCCTGAAAGCCCATCAACAAATACCTTTTTTGTTTCCTTTGGATTTCTGCTTATCAATATAAACAGGTTCTTATCGTCAAGCTGCCTTTTGTAGCATATCACATCTGAATCACAAGCTATAAATTCAATATCTCCCTTTTTTAATATCTTACTGGAATTCCTGATTTGAACAAGCTTTTTATATTTATTAAGAATTTTCTTATCTTCTTTTCCCCATGGGTAAGTTTTTCTGTTAGATGGATCAGTTCCTCCATCAACTCCCACTTCATCACCATAATAAATTATAGGCACCCCAACCATTGTCATCTGTATAGTTACTGCGAGGTACAACAATTCTTTTTTCTTTAGTTCGGTAATTATTCTTTTAGTATCATGAGTTCCTATAAGATTCATCAGAGACTGAAAATTCTCACTGGGATAATTCTCTTTCAAACTCATTATCTTCTTATTAAACAATTCCGAATTTATATCATTTGTAAGAAATGCTATTATTGCCTCTCTCAGTGGATAATTTGTAACTGAGTCCAATTCTTCACCTAAGAAGTATCTTCTTCTGTTTCCATAACTAATTTTATTTGATGCATCCTCCCAAACTTCACCAATTACAATCCCTTCTGAATCTTCTATTCTTACTCTTTCCTTAAGAAGACGAATAAATTCATCAGGCAATTCATCTGCAACATCTAATCTCCATCCTTTAACCCCAAGTTTCATCCACTTTCCTATGACTGAATTCTTTGCACTTATAATAAAGTCAACATAATCAGGGTATAGTTCATTAACATTAGGAAGAGTTTCAAACCCCCACCAACTATCATAAGAGTCTGGATACGACTTGAAGATATACCAATTGTAATAAGGGGATTCTTTGCTTTGATATGCTCCTAACGACCTGTACTTTCCGTACTTGTTAAAATATACACTATCTGCTCCAGTATGAGAAAATACACCATCCAATATTATGCTTATACCCTCTTCTTTGGCTTTTTCACAAAGCTGCTTGAATAAATCTTCATTTCCAAACATTTCATCAATTTGCTTGTAATCTCCTGTATCATACTTGTGATTTGAAACTGCCTTAAATATCGGATTAAGATAAATTATACTAACTCCCAATTCTTTTAAATACGGAAGTTTTTTAAGCACTCCTTTTAAATTTCCTCCATAAAAATCCCATCTCTTAATATCACCTTTTGTATCAGTAATGTACATTGGTTCGTCTTCCCATCTCCCATATATAAAACTATTCGATTTGGGATTTGATACTAACCCATCCTCATTTCCATTGTAGAATCTGTCTACAAAAATCTGATACATTACACCTTCTTTAAACCAATTTGCCACTTTATTGGGTTTATATACAGTAATTTGGTACATTTTGGGGTTTTCATGATAAATTTCCCCTATACCACCTAATTGTTGTGCGTTGTTTCCATAGTAATATATCCCATCTTCAAAAACAACAGAAAAGTAGTATTGAAAAATTCCTTCTTCTCTTAAAGTTATCTTTGCAAAATATTTAACCCCATGTTCAGGCGATTGAGGATGCTTTTCCATTTTTACTTTTCTTCTTAACCCATTAAAATTAATTAAATCAAGATATACTTCTTTTATATCATTATATGCATATAAAAACAGAAGTACTTCACTGTTTACTTGTACAGCTCCAAAAGGAATTCTATAGCTTAAATCCTGGGAATTGTGATATATATAGTGACTATTCATTTGTTCTCCCACCTTTAAAATAGTTCTTCAATCTGTACGTATTTTTTATACTAATACAGAAATTTAATACTATATATTGAATTTTAAAAATATAAGCTTAATAAAAGTCAGGAAGAGAAAAAGTTTCAATCGTGAAAAGAATGAGCATATACTGCATTCTTTTCACCTTACTTTGTAACATAATCAAAAATTTACATTCCCAGTTCATAAGGCTTTTATAAATTTTTATAAAGAAACCCTGATCCCCAAATTCCAGTAGCATACTCTTCTATTGTTCTATCACTAGAAAATATTCCTGAATGGGCTATGTTAACATTTGCCATACTCTGCCATTTACTTTTATTCTTATATAATTGGTTTACTCTGTCCTGAGCTTTTAAATATGAATCAAAATCCTTTAATACAAAGAATTCATCATTATAATGTAACAAGTCATTATATATAACCCTGAACCTTTCACTATCTGGATGATAGAATCCATTTACAAGCTGATCTGTAACATTTATCAACCTGCTGTCATCATTCCTTACATTCCAGGATGAATATCCTCCATTTCTATAATAATTAACCACTTCTTTTTCTGTGAGTCCAAAAATTATTATATTTTCATCCCCTACTTCATCCCTTATCTCTACGTTTGCTCCATCTAGAGTCGCAATAGTAATAGCTCCATTCATCATGAATTTCATATTACTGGTTCCAGATGCTTCCTTTGTAGTTGTAGAAATCTGTTCACTAAGGTCTGTTGCAGGAATTATAAGTTCAGCTAAAGATACATTGTAGTTTTCCATAAATACTACCTTAAGCTTATCATTAATGCGCTTATCATTATTTATTTTTTCTCCAATTGCATTTATAAGTTCAATTGTCTTTTTAGCCAGATAATATCCTGGTGCTGCTTTTCCTCCAAATATAAATGTTCTTGCCGGAATATCAAGATTTGGATTTTCCAAAAGCTTGTTGTACATTTCCATGATTTTCAAAGCATTGAGTGTCTGTCTCTTATAGGCATGAATCCTCTTGACCTGAACATCAAAAATAGAATCTGTATCAACTATTATCCCTTGCTGTTCTTTTATTCTCTTAGCTAATCTTTCCTTGTTGTTCTTTTTAATTGCCGCAAGTTTTTCCTGTACACCTGAATCATCTTTGAACTTCTTGAAGGCCTCCATATCTGTAGGATGCTTAATCCAGCTATCTCCAATGGTTTCCCTCAAAAGTCCGGTCAATTCTGGATTTGCTTTCATTAACCATCTTCTGTGAGTTATTCCATTAGTCTTATTATTGAACTTTCTCGGAAACATGTAGTAAAAGTCAGACATTTCTTGTTTCTTTAAAATTTCTGTATGAAGTTTTGCTACTCCATTTACACTATGACTTCCTACAATAGCCAAGTGAGCCATTCTAACATATCCATTTTCAATTATTGCCATTCTTGATATTTTATCATATTGCCCTGTATACTTGGCATTAAGTTCTTCTCGGAACTTCTTATCTATCTCTTCTACTATCATATATATTCTTGGAAGTAGATTTTTGAACATGCCAACTTCCCACTTTTCCAGAGCTTCTGATAATATCGTATGATTTGTATAAGATACTGTATTTGTTGTTATTCTCCACGCATCTTCCCAACTGAATCCCTCAATATCCATCAATATTCTCATTAATTCCGGTATAGCCAGAGTTGGATGTGTATCATTAATATGGATTGCTATCTTATCATTCAGTTGATTTAGATCTCCCATGTGCTTCTTGTAGTGTCTTATTATACTTTGAATTCCAGCTGAAACAAAGAAGTATTGTTGTTTCAGTCTTAGAAGTTTACCTTCGTAAAATGAATCTTCCGGATAAAGAACTTGTGAAATAGCTTCTACTGAATTTTTATATTCTATAGCTTTTAAATATTCTCCTCTGCTGAAGGAAGAATAATCAAATTCATTACTTACAGGTTCAGCACTCCAAAGCCTTAAGTTATTAACAACATCATTTTGATATCCAACAACAGGAGTGTCATATGGCATAGCTAAAATTGGTTCGTAATTTATGTGATTGAAGTTTAAGACGCCATACTGATTTTCAACCTTTACTTCTCCACCAAACTTTACTATCTCAGCCTTATTTAGTTTCTTAACTTCCCAAACATTATCTTTTCTAAGCCAATTATCAGGGGTTTCCACCTGGGATCCATTTATTACCTTTTGCTCAAAAAAACCATATTTATATCTTATCCCACATCCATGGCCAGGAATCTTAAGAGATGCCATAGAATCCAGGAAACACGCCGCTAATCTTCCTAATCCGCCATTTCCCAATCCTTGATCTTGCTCAAGTTCTTCCAGTACATCCAAATCAATATCCAACTCTTTAAGTCCTTCTTTACAGACATCCCTGATTCCTAAATTTAAAAGACTATTACCAAGAAGTCTTCCCAATAAAAATTCCATGGAAAAATAATAAACCTGCTTTTCCTTATCTTTATTGTATCTCTTATTAGTATTTATCCACATATCCATGACATAGTCTCTTACTAATAACCCTAAAGTCTGATACTTTTCTATATCACTTCCATCCTCTAATGGCATACCATTAATTTCTACAAATTTCCTCTCATAATCTTTCTTGAAGCTTTTCTTGTCAATTGAAAACATAATAATCACTCCTAACTAATTACCGCTATAGTGCTGCCAATTTCAACTACCGCTATTGTGCTGCCAACTCCAAGTACAAATTCTTATATGTCTCAGCTGACTTTATCCAACTGTTCTCTTTTTTCATAGCTGACTCAATGATTTTATTCCATACCTTCTTATCTTTGTAGCATTTCAGAGCATATTCAATTGTGTTCATCAGCTCCCATGAACTGTAATTCATGAAACTGAATCCATCTCCTTCTCCTGTGCATTCATTATATGGTATTACTGTATCTTTTAATCCGCCAGTTTCTCTCACTATCGGAACAGTTCCGTATCTTAATGCAATTAATTGTCCTAATCCACATGGCTCAAATAACGATGGCATCAAGAACATATCGCTTCCAGCATATATCTTATGAGCCAAATCATTACTGAATCTTATATTTGCAGAAACCTTGTTATGATATCTATATTTCAGATTTTTAAAATGCTCTTCATAAAAATAATCTCCAGTACCCAAAATTACAAATTGAACATCTTTTTGAAGTAAAGTATCTGAAATTTCTGCAACCAGGTTTATTCCCTTCTGATTTGTCAATCTTGATACTATAGCTATAATAGGTATATCCTTATCTACTGGCAACCCTAATTCCTTCTGTAATTTCTCTTTATTTACATATTTATCTTCTAATGTGTCAATTGAATAATTCTTGAAGATATATTTATCAGTTTCCGGATTATAAGCCTCATAGTCTATTCCATTTAAAATCCCTGAAAGAACATTGCTTCTGCTTCTTAACAACCCGTCCAGACCCTCTCCATAAGATGGTGTCTGAATTTCCGCTGCATAACTAGGGCTTACAGTAGATATCCTGTCTGAATAATTTATACCGCCCTTCATGTAGCTTACTGCTCCATAGAATTCCAAACTTCCGTTTTCAAACGGAATCATGTTATATCCAAATATACTTTGAAGAATATGTGGGTCAAACATTCCTCTATATAACAAATTATGAATGCTGTAAACAGTTTTCATAGATCTATAGAAAGGATCGGCTACATATTCAAGTTTTAATAAGACTGGAATCATTCCTGTCTGCCAATCATTAGCATGAATTATATCTGCCTGGAAATCAATTTCTTTCATAGTTTGTAAAACTGCTCTGCTAAAAAATCCGAATCTTTCTGCTTCATCAAAATAACCATATAAGCCATCTCTTCCAAAGTATTGTTCATTATCTATGAAGTAATATTTAACACCATCTAATTCATATTCATAAATTCCGCAATATGAAGTTCTCCAAGCTACAGGAACCATAAACCATTTAACAAATTTAAGCTTATCATAATATTTATCTTTTATAGATTTGTAGTATGGCATAATTACTCTGATATCTACACCCAACTTCTTTAAATCTTTAGGCAACGCACCGGCTACGTCCCCTAGTCCCCCAGTTTTGGCAAATGGTTCTGCCTCAGAAGTTACAAATAATACTTTCATGTCAATTCCTCCTACCCTCTTTTATACTTTTATACTTTTATACTTTTATATTTTTACTTTTTAATTATAAGCTTTGTTAACTTAATTTGTAAATTGTTTTAATTTTTTCTTTTTATGATTTACATGGCTTTAATATCATTATTGCCATCGGTGCTACTTTAATTTCCAAATAATATGGTTCTTTGTGCCAAATTCCTTCTTTTGTAAAAAGACTATCTTTCATAACCTGTCCAGATCCACCATATTTCCTTTTATCACTGTTAAATATTTCTTTATACTCATCTTGATGTGGCACTCCAATTTTGTAATCATAATATACAACTGGAGTAAAATTACAAATTATTATTAATATATCTTCACTATTTTCACCTTTTCTTAAATATACTATAATACTTTGATCATTATTATCTGCATCAATCCACTTGAATCCAGAATGTTCATAATCTAACTGCCATAATGCTTTTTCATTAAGATAAAGATTATTTAGGTCCTTAAAGTATGTTAACGTTTTTTTATGCATTTCAAATTCATCCAACAGCTTCCATTCAAGACCTTCATTGCTCCTCCATTCAATAAATTGTCCAAATTCACTGCCCATAAATAAACTTTTTTTGCCTGGATGTGTTATCATAAACCCCATAAAAGTTCTTAACCCTGAAAACTTGTTCCAATAATCTCCCCACATCTTATTAACCAATGACTTTTTCCCATGAGCCACTTCATCATGAGATATTGGCAGAACAAAGTTCTCTGAATAGTGATACATCATAGAAAAATTAATTAAGTTGTGGTTATATTTTCTATACAAGGGATCAATTGAAACATACTTCAAGACATCATTCATCCAGCCCATATTCCACTTAAAATTAAAACCTAATCCGCCTATATCTGCAGGCTTAGTTACCAATGGCCATGAAGTAGACTCCTCAGCTATCATTAAATTATTAGGAAATTCCTTGAACACAGCACTATTCAATTCTTTTAAAAAATCCACTGCCTCAAGATTTTCTTTCCCTCCATATTTATTTGGAATCCACTCCCCGAGTTCCCTGTCATAATCTAAATAAAGCATGTTTGCAACAGCATCTACCCTTAATCCGTCTGCATGGAACTCCCTGAACCAATATAACGCATTTGATATAAGAAAACTCTTGACCTCATTTCTTCCAAGATCGAAGTTTGCAGTTCCCCATCCCTTATTCTCCCGCTTTGTACTATCTTTGTATTCATATGCCGGTTCTCCATCAAACATATATAAACCATGGGAATCCTTACAAAAATGTCCTGGGACCCAGTCTAAAATTACACCTATACCTTCATTATGAAACGAATCAATCAATCCTTTAAACTCATCCCCTGTTCCATAACGACTGGTAGTAGCATAATATCCTGTAATCTGATACCCCCATGATTCATCCAAAGGATGCTCCATGACAGGCATAATCTCAACATGTGTATATCCCATTTCCTTCACATATCCTGGCAACTCTGCTGCCAGTTCATTGTATGTATAAAACTCACCTGTTTCTTTTTGTTTCCATGAACCTAAATGTAATTCATATATATTAACAGGACTTTTGTAAATATCTGTGTTACTTCTCTCACTTATCCACTTTCTGTCTTTCCATTTATACTTGCTTTCAGCTGTTATAATGGACGCAGTATTTGGCCTCTTTTCACAGTATACCGCATATGGATCACATTTTATTGATATGTTACCTTTATCCAAATTTACTATTAAATATTTGTATATTTGATTTTCATAATTTCCGATTTTAAATAGAGTCCATAAACCAGACTTTGTAACTTTCTTCAAAGAATATTCATCTGACATTTTCCAGTTATTAAAATTACCTACAACATAAACCTCACTTGCATTTGGGGCCCATGTAGTAAATCGCACCCCTTTCTTTCTTTTCTCCGTTACCAGATGTGCTCCCATAAAGTCATATGTATTATAATGGGTTCCTTGATGGAATAGGTAAACATCATATTGAGAAATATCATGCTTTATTTTATTGCTTTTATCAGATTTTATTCCATGAACTTTTTTTGCTGATTCTTTACTCTCATTGTTTTCTTCTGCTTCCGTCAATCCCCCTACCCCCTTTTGTTCTTACAATAAATTATATCACAATATATCATAAATTGAACTTTTTTTCTTTTAATTTACATTTTTACATGAAACTTTTATAAAAAAGCGATTTCTTCACTTTCGCTAGGGAACATAACTTCCCCTGCACCCCTTGCATTTTTTATCATGTAGCAAAGAATGCACTTCCCTATACGAACGTATGTAATGAAAATCTGCCAGGCGACTATTTTTATTTTTACTCTTTAGGGACTGTAACTAAGCTAAGTATAAATCGTATATACTTTAAGTTACGCACAACCTGAAAATTTTGTTATTTTCTAAAGAGTAAAAAAAAGCTATCATACGATAGCTTATCAAATTAATATATTCAAACACTTTTCTTTTATTCATTTTTTTCTTTGATACTTTTCTCTAATCTCTTAATTTCCCCATCAATGTCATCAGTATTTTTTCTAGCTAAAATCAACTCTCTTTTTTTTAGTTTCAGTTCTGTCAAAGTTTTGTCTAAATCTTGTGTGTTGGACATACAAACACTCCCCACCTATTTTTACATTTCACACATTCTCTTATATAGTTAAAACTGATTTTTTTAGTTAATAATTTATATCTTCCCTTTATTATTTACTTTTAGAGTCTCAATATTATATTGAAAACACATAAATTTTGACTTGTTCCTTTTCTCTTAATTATTTCAACTTAACTACATTAATTGCTCTAGCGTTTCAATTGTTGTTTAATAACTCTCTAGGTACCAAAATATTCATAATTCAAAAAAATCAGTATTGATGCTTGTATAATTATACTTATTAATATATAAATTATCCAAAGCTTAATTCTGTTAATTTTCATCCCCCCTATGAACCGCTAATTGAACTATATCCGTGAATTAACGTTATCATTAAGATATACTTTCATATCTTAGTATACTTAATTTTTATAGTAAAATAAACATCTATAATTAAATTTCTTGAAGTGACATTATTTAGAAAAAAATCGCCAAGGCGATTATGAGCCGTCGATTTTTTTCTCGCATCTGCCTTTTCGAACGTATGTGAGAAAAATCTGGCAGGCGACAAATTCTCTTTTTTACTCTTTAGGGACTTTATCCAGACTGAGAATAATAGGGATATACTTTAAGTTATCCACAAATTAAAAACTTTATAACGTCCTAAAGAGTAAAAAAAAATCACAAACTTTATGTTTGTGATTTTTTTGGTGGAGATAAAGAGATTCGAACTCTTGACCCCCTGCGTGCAAGGCAGGTGCTCTCCCAGCTGAGCTATACCCCCAAGAATGGTGGACCTTCAGGGACTCGAACCCCGGACCTACCGGTTATGAGCCGGTTGCTCTAACCAACTGAGCTAAAGATCCTCAATAATGTAAAATTTGGCGACTCCCTACTCTCCCACACAGTCTCCCGTGCAGTACCATCGGCATCTCAAAGCTTAACCATCCTGTTCGGAATGGGAAGGGGTGTTACCTTTGTATCATCATCACCAAATTTACCTCTAAAATTGCTATATCCTT
>JBEHWK010000083.1:0-15434 GCA_040217795.1 Clostridiaceae bacterium | reverse complement strand
AATGTATGAGAGGGGAATTAATTTCCTTCCTATTGATCTATATAAGTCTCACGCAACAAAATTTATAGTGGAGGAAGATGGTTTAAGACCGCCTATCAACAGTATATCAGGTATGGGAAATGTGGCAGCGGAAAGTATATACAATGCTGTACAGGAAGAACCGCCAATAAATTCTATAGAAAATCTGAAGAAACGTGCTAAAATAGGAAACTCCGCTGTGGATTCACTAAAGAAGTTTGGATGCCTGAATGGGCTTCCTGAAAGCGACCAGTTAAGTTTCTTCGATGCAGTTTAAGCAAAACCCCAGGGGTAGTTCCATTTACTGGAACTACCCCTGGGGTTTATAATATTGTTTTTTACAAAAAACTATTGCATTTGACAAAAAATGATATTATAATGATTTAAACGTACCAATTTACACCGTTTTATATTGTTTTACTCGTTTTTGTATAAGTATAACAAGGCTGAAACTGGACAGAAAGTATTATTAGGGGAGATAATTCTGTAAGTTTCGGACAAAGAAGTCCGCCGATTTCAAATTATTTTGAATGGCGGACTTCTTTATTTATCAAGAAATAAGAAAGGGAAGTGTATTAAAGTGATTAAAAAAGTAAACTTATCATTAAGCATCAAAGGGCTGACAAAAATTATATGCATTTTCGCATTAGCAGTGAACTTAACCGGGTGTACATGGACAAAAACATCCGCAGCCAGTGGTGCAAGTGCCAGCACCAGGGAAGTGACAGACATGAGCGGAAGAAAGGTTTCTATACCCAAGACTGTGAATAAGGTTCTGCCATTGAGCAGCAACTCCACAGTGGACATATATACTCTTGCACCAGACAAACTTGCGGGAGTAAGCTTTGCTTTTAATGGCAATGCAAAGAAATACATAAAGGAGAAGTATCAGGATCTTACGGTGGTAGGCACAACAGAAAAGATTGATTATGAAACAATTCTTAATATTCATCCTGATTTAATTGTTTGTTCAGAGGAAGCAAAGATTGGAACTGCAGATGAAATACAGAATAAGCTGAATATTCCTGTTGTCATAGTAAATTCCTCACTTGAAGATATGGACAAGATGTATACTCTTTTGGGAGAATGCCTTGGTGAAGAGGAAAGAGCAAAAAAGCTTGCGGATTATTCCAGAAGTGCTATGGATAATATTAAAAACATGGTAAAAAACATTCCTGAAAATGAAAAGGTCAAGGTTTATTATGCTGAAGGAACAAACTGGCTTCAGACAGATGTTTCAGGGAATGTCCACACTCAGGTTCTGGATATGGCAGGAGCAAAAAATGTGGCTGACGTATCTGAAGCCAAGTCTGCTTCTATGGCTTCAGTATCCATGGAACAAGTGCTGTCATGGAATCCTGATGTAATTATTGAAGGGGCTTCAGCAGCAAAAGGCAGCATGTTTTCCAATGTTTCAAAGGATGCATCCTGGAGTAAAATAAATGCGGTAAAAAACAACAAGTGCTATAAGATACCTGCACTTCCTTTCAATGTGGTGGATCGTCCTCCATCATCTGCAAGAATTCTTGGGATTCAGTGGTTAGGAAATCTTTTATACCCTCAGTATGTGAAAATAGATATCACTAAGGAAATGAAGAACTTTTACCAGCTGTTTTATGACTATAAACTTACAGATGAGGAGGTTAATACCCTTTTGAAAAATGCTGTTTCAAAATAGACAGGGTATGAATATCGTCATAAAATATTTGTATGAGAGGAGAGAGGCTTATAATGCTGGAAATAAAGGATGCAGTCTGCGGCTATGGTGAAAAGACTGTTCTAAAGGGAATATCGGTGAAAGTTCAGGCAGGGGATATATTATGTATCCTTGGACCAAACGGTGTAGGAAAAACAACCCTCTTCAAGACAATTTTAGGCTTTTTAAAGCTTAAGGGCGGGGAGATAACCATGAATGGGGAAAATATACATAACTATTCAAGAAAAAGGCTTGCCAGGACTATAGCGTATGTTCCCCAGGCTCATGTGCCATCTTTTCCATACACAGTGATGGATGTTGTGGTTATGGGACGTACGGCGCATATGGGTATCTTTTCATCTCCCACGAGGGAAGACATCAGAATAGCAGAGGAAGCGCTGGAGAACTTGAATATTTTCTTTTTAAAAAACCAGATATATACTGAAATAAGCGGTGGGGAGAGGCAGATGGTATTGCTCGCCAGGGCTATTGCCCAGCAGACTGAAATACTGGTAATGGATGAGCCGGCATCTAATCTCGATTTTGGCAATCAGGTCAAGGTGCTGGAGCAAATAAACAGCCTTGCTGAAAAAGGCATGGGGATAATCATGACGTCTCATTTCCCGGACCATGCATTTCTTTGCTCCACCAAGGTGGCGTTGCTTCAGAAGAACAACATATTTATTACAGGGAGTGCTGAACGCGTGATTACTGAAAAAAATCTTAAGGCGGCTTATGGTGTGGATGTGAAAATAATAAGGGGCAGAGAGGTACGGGGGAAAACGGTAAGATCCTGTGTCCCACGGATGCGGCAGATATAGTTGCAAGGAGATTAAGAATATGGAAGTTAGCGAAAAAGATAATTTGAAAAAAAATATTTATGACAGGAAGAAGGCACTTTTTGAAAAAATCAGGGTGTTTGAAATGCCTTTTGCAACAGGAGTTCTTTTTTTGATTCTTATAGTGGTTATGATCATTTCTGCTGCCATTGGAAGATACTACATATCATTATCTGAATTGAGGGATATTTTTATTGGAAAAATTTTTGATCTTTCTCCAATATGGCCTTCAACTGTTGAAACAGCTCTCTTTAATGTTCGCATACCAAGGATTTTAGCTTCTGTTATGGTGGGGGGAGCCTTGTCCAGTGCCGGAGCGGCGTATCAGGGACTGTTTAAAAATCCAATGGTATCCCCAGATATACTTGGAGCTTCAGCAGGGGCCGGTTTTGGTGCATCTATTGCCATATTGATGTCCTTCTCAAGTGCGGGCATTGAGCTGACAGCTTTTTTATTCAGTATTTCCGCTGTGATTCTCAGCTACCTGGTGAGCAGGGTAATAGGAAAAGGTGCCAATGCAATTATGGTGCTGGTTCTTACTGGAATGGTTGTTGCAAACCTCTTTTCCTCATTTATATCTATAACAAAATATGTGGCGGATCCTGAAAGCAAACTTCCGGCCATAACTTTCTGGCTCATGGGAGGATTGTCTTATGTTACTTCAAGGCAGGTAACCGTACTTATTATTTCCATCACAATAGCCATGATTCCCCTTTTTCTGCTGCGCTACAAGATAAATGTCCTTTCCTTCGGGGAGGAGGAAGCTCAGGCTATGGGAATAGATACTGACAAATTGCGCATAGTTATAATTGTCTGTGCCACACTGCTTACGGCAGCCTCGGTTTCAGTCAGCGGTATGATAGGATGGGTTGGACTTATAATACCTCATATTGCCAGGCTCATAACTGGTCCGGATTATAAGGTGATGCTGCCCGCTTCAATGCTGATAGGAGGAATATTCATGCTGGTGGTGGATGACATAGCCAGAAGTATTTTCATCACAGAGATACCTCTTGGAATCCTGACCTCCATAATAGGGGCACCTTTCTTCTTATATCTGCTTCTTAAAGGAAGAAGAGGGTGGTAAACTAAACCCATGGTTTTATTTCTACTATTAAACACAATATTAAGTGGTAAAACAAAGCCAGTATCTTATTTTACACGGTAATTTAAGATACTGGCTTATTTTCTTTGGCTCAGCTTTTGAAAAGGAATCTATTCAAATTGCGAAGCATTTTATCTTGATGATTTTCTTTTATTATTATTTTTAACAAACTTTTTTGCTTCTTTCATAGCTCCCATACTGCCAAACATCTGATTTATTTTTTCTCTTTCAAGTTGTCTGGAATTTAGCTCACTGTACTTCAGCTCTCTTTGAAGTTTTTTATAGTTCTCCAGGCGCGCCATATCAAGAAGTCCTGACCTTATAGCTTCTTTAACAGCACAACCAGGTTCATTTTCATGCAGGCAATCCGAAAACCTGCACCTTGTAGCCAGTTCCTCTATATCACTGAAGGATTTATCCAGATCTGCGCTTATTATTCCCAGTTCTCTCATTCCAGGGGTATCAATCACTACTCCGCCATCAGGCACCAGAATCAATTCCCTGTGAGTAGTAGTATGCTTTCCTTTGTCATAATTACTTATATTATTAGTTTTCAGTAATTCATTACCTGTCAATTTATTGATCAGAGTAGACTTGCCGACACCTGATGAACCGATAAAAGCTATTGTCTTACCATCTTTAATGTATTTTTTTATATCTGAATAATCATCTTCCGATACACTGCTTGTAACCAATATATCTATTCCAAAGGCAATGGACTGAACTTCCAATATCTTACTCTCTACGTCATTGCACAAATCTGATTTTGTTAATACAACAACTGGTGTTGCCATGCTATCCCAGGCCATGGAAATATATCGTTCCAATCTACGGATATTGAAATCATTATTCAGAGACATACATATGAAAACTGTGTCAATGTTGGCGGCAACTATTTGACTTTCAATTCGTGTCCCTGCCACTTTTCTTTTAAAACAGCTTTTTCTTGAAAGAATGTGGTGAATAATTGCATTTCCATTCCTGTCAGTAATTCTGTCTGCCAAAACCCAGTCTCCCACTGCCGGATAATCAATGGCTGAACTTGAAGAATGGTTTAACTTGCCGGATATTTGAGCCAGTATTTCTCCATTTTCAGTGAATATTTTATACATATCCTTATATTGGGCAGACACCCTTGCAATATACAGATCTTTTTCATACATTTCAGCTTCCTGAATATATGTTTCATTTAAACCTAAGTTATATAAATTAATTTTATCCAATTTTTATTCCTCCCAATAAGCAAATTTATCGCATCTGAGGAGGCATTAACACTTACTCTGCACACACCTCCCCAATTATTGCAATATCCGCATTAAAATACTTGTTTATATTTAGCACAAAACATCATTCCTTTCTTCTTAAATTCTTATATTCATTATACCAGCTCTATTTCTGTTTGATAAGTGTTAATGACGGGGCTGTGATGACAGGATAAATTATACTATCAACAATATGTTGGATAAACTTTCTTATATCTGAATAATTAGGTAAAATAGATATGTGAGCAATATAAACGGGGGAAATATTTTAAGGAAGCATTGGTATGTTTCCGATAATCTATCAATTGGAGGAAATATGAATGAAGTTTATAGACATTATATTGGGAGTGATTCTGGTATCATACTGTTTAATTCTTAACCTGCTCAGCAGCAGAAAAATTGCATTTAGCGGAGCGGTGGCAGCAATAGGAGTAATTTTGATTATTTATCATTTTATAAAAATCAGATTTAATGAAAATCAGTATTTTATTAAAGGGACAAGGATAATAAAAATTGTGATTTTAACAGGATTGATATTTTTCGCGGCCTTAGAAGCCATGATAGTTATGTATCCAAAGAAAAATCAGTCAAATACGGATTATATCATAGTACTTGGGGCAGGACTCAGCAATGGAAATCAATTGAGCTTAACCTTAAAAGACAGATTGGATGCGGCATTAAGGTGTGTAAATGATTATGGGGATAATGGATATATAGTTGTTTCGGGAGGGCAGGGAACTGATGAATATATAGCTGAAGCTGAAGCCATGAAAAGATATTTGTTGGAACATGGATTTCCGGAAGAAAAGATAATAACAGAAGATAAATCCAGTAATACCAATGAAAATCTGAAGTTTTCAAAGAACAGGATACAGGAACACTCCGGTAAAAATATTGAAGACATTAGTATAAAGGTAGTAACTACAGATTTTCACGCAATAAGAAGTGATTTGTTGGCCAGAAAAAATGGGTATAAAAATGTCAACTTTTATACCAGTAAAACAGTCTGGTACTTAATTCCTGTACTTTATTCAAGGGAACCGGCTGCAATAGTAAAGAGTTTCTTGTTTGACAGATAATAAGTAAATTGTCACAGTGACATAATATGTAATTAGTATGATATAATAGTTACTATAATAATGGACTGCAGAGTGAGGTGAATTATGGGGGAATTAAAATTCAGCAAAAAGTTCAAGTCTTTCATCTATTTAAATAAAAATTTAGGAAATAAAGACTTGATATTTTATATAAACAAGCATAAAGAAAATATAATGAAATATGATTTCAAATTCTATGAATTATTCTCTTCAAACAATATAGAAGGAAATAAGCTGACTATTGCTGAAACGAGGATTGTTCTTGAAAAAGGAACTGTTGAAGCAAGAGTAAGGGATGTGGTGGAAGCACTGAACCTGGAGAAGGCTATGAAGAAATATGAGAGGCTGGATAAAATTTCGTTAGATACAATATTGGATGTCCACAGATTAATTACAAACCTTGTGATTGAAGAGGAAGAATGGTCTGGAAACTTGAGAGACGGTAATGTATCAATAACTAATTCACTTCATAGACCGTCGGAGTATCAGGTGGTTCCGGAAAAATTAGAAGCATCTATTAAAAAGTTTAATGCTTCTGACAGAAATATTGAGGATATTTTTAGATTCAAGCTGGAGTTTGTAGAAATACATCCTTTCTATGATGGGAATGGAAGGACTTCCAGGGTAATTCAAAATGCATTGCTTAGTAATATAGATATGCCAAGACTTATTATAAGACCACAGGATAAGCAACATTACTATAAAGCATTGGAGGATGCAACCGTTTATGGTGACAGGGCCGCCTTTATAAGATTCTCATTGGAATATACTTTATTTATGTGCATAAATGGCATAGAGTTTGTTAAAGAAATAAGATAGGATTGGAGAAATTTTCTTCTCCACATCAGAGTACTATTTTGATTCCATATAATAAAGTAGAAGGACATTACAGGGAGATATCGGATAATGAATAATTTGGTGCAGGAGCTTTTAGCAAAAACTGTTTCATTTTCCCACAGAGTTCCTGATAAAGATGTGGTTCGGTTTAAACAAACATTAAGAGAAGCTATTGAAGCAGGAGGAAATATTATGAAAGCATTTAATATGAAAATAGTGAACTTCATACATCATCATCAGTAAGACTTGGTCTGTTCAAAAGCAGATGCAAGTCTATAATTCGTAGGCTTGTATCTGCTGGTGATGATAGGTTAAATGTTAGTAGTAACTTGTTAAACCATGCAGGATATGCCTGCGTGGTTTTTTTTTCATATAAAGCAAATTTTAAATGATTACTAAAATCAAATATTAGGAAGGGAACAATAGTATGAAAAATAAAAAAATACAACCAAGTATATTACCAGGATTTATGGAACTATTACCGATGGAACAACAAATGTTTAAAGACATAGTAAGAAAGATAACCAATGTATATGAAAAAAGTGGATTTTTAGAAATGGACACGCCAATTATTGAAAAGTCTGAGGTATTACTGGCAAAAAGTGCTGGGGAGACAGAAAAACAAGTCTATAGATTTAATAAAGGAAGCAATGATTTATCTTTGAGATTTGATTTAACAGTACCTTTTGCAAGATTTTCAGCTCAGTATTTTAATGAATTGACATTTCCCTTTAAAAGATATCAAATTGGAAAGGTATATAGGGGAGAAAGAAATCAAAGAGGAAGATATAGAGAATTTTATCAATGTGATATAGATATTATTGGAAATAACAACCTTAGCATTAATAATGATGCATTAGTAATTAGTATGGTATCTAAAGGATTTAAGGCGATTGGTTTAAAGGATTATAAATTTCAAATAAGTAATAAAAAAATATTATCAGCTATTTTAAAAGATTTGGAAATTGCAGATACAACTAAAGTTATGACATTGATTGATAAATATGACAAAATAGGAGCTGAAGAGTTTGAAAAGTCATTAGATGAATTAGTAGGAACCGAAAAAGCTGATATTATTAGTAAGATCATTAATATGAATGGAAGTAATGAAGAAATATTGGCTCAATTAAAAAAATCAGGTTTAAATTCAGAGGAGTTTAATAGAGGGCTGGAAGAGCTTGACACAGTTAAAAAAATACTAAGGATTCTAGGAGTAGAGGATAATGAGTATGAAATAAATTTAAAAATAATTAGAGGACTTGATTATTATACAGGGACAGTATTTGAAACATTTTTACTGGGAAATGAAAGCTATGGTTCCATATGTTCAGGAGGAAGATATGATAACTTAGCTCAAAATTATACAGATAAAATTTTACCGGGAGTAGGTATATCTATTGGGCTTACCAGACTGTTTTTTGTATTAAAAGAAATAGGATTTTTAAGAGGTTATAAGGTAGAAAAATCAGTAGAGTATTTAATCATACCAATTGGAGATACATTAGAATACTGCGTGGAGTTATATAGAAGGCTATTAGATAAGGGAGAATATACGGAGATATATCTTGAAGATGAAAAATTAAAGAAAAAACTTAATTATGCAAATAAATTAGGAATACCAAATGTAATGCTAATTGGAGAAAATGAAGTTTTCAATAAGCAGGTAAAAATAAAAGATATGGCAAGCGGGGAAGAAAAAGTAATTAGCATTGAAGAAATATATCAATAGTGAACTACCCACCACTCAAGAAGTGTGGGCTTCCTGTTTCCACAAGTTCGTAACCTACACTCTCCACAGGCGTAACTTCGGGAAGTCCCTTCCCTAGATGCCGATGACATCGGTATCTTTTGCACATTAGATATTTTACGCATGGAAGGATAACAAACTCATTGCTTGGTTTTCGCATTCAGAATTTGACGGTTTCTCCATGCAACCCTATATATCTAGTTATCAAAGACCTACATAATTGAATTATACAAGATGTGTAGGTATTCCTCAAGGGGGCAACAATTCATCCCATACCTATGCTGTCACTTTGTGAGTAAGGTAGCTTAGAGGTAGGAGACTTCTTGTGCATTAAGGTTAAAATTAGAGAGGAGAATTATATATGAGTAAATATCGAAGTGAAATTATAAAAAAATGAACCCTGGTTCAAGGAGGGCAGCTTTGTATCAAACTGCATAAGTCCCCTTTTTTCGAGAGAGTCAATTTGACTCTCTCGAAATTTGTCAGTATCCGATTTAATGAAGTAAAGGCACGCATAAACATGGTTTTGTTCCGTGATTTATGCGTGCCTTTTAGTTTGTAAAAAACTCCGCCTGGTCTGATAATTATATTATAGAGAACCATTACGGAAACTTAACTTATGCATGTTGATTTCTTCGAGAGTTGAAAGAAGAAGCGGCATGTATAAGTTAATAGTTGAAGTTGGTTCTATATATAATTTAAGAAAAGATGATATTTTTGGTCAGAAAACCATGTACTTTTACGTATCTAATAATGAGAAGCTTCTTAGAGGAGGAAACTATGATTATAGATGAAACAAATTTTATTAAGGAGATAAAAAACAGAAATATTGAGGCCTTAAATTTTATTGTGGACAAATATAGCAATCTGGTTTTTAAAGTTGCTCATAGTGTGTTGAATTCCGGATATTATGCTCAGCATACAGAGGAATGTGCAAGTGATGTATTTTTCTCTGTATGGAATAACATTGAAAGCTTTGATGATGAAAAAGGGAATTTTAAATACT
This sequence comes from Clostridiaceae bacterium, assembly GCA_040217795.1. Taxonomy (GTDB): domain Bacteria; phylum Bacillota; class Clostridia; order Clostridiales; family Clostridiaceae; genus Clostridium_T. Next base: position 5,827 of record JBEHWK010000083.1, on the reverse strand, counting down.
GGATTACTGCAATTGCAAAGTACAAGGCAATAGATTATAAAAGAAAGCTATCAAAATTAAACACTTCTGAATGCATAGATGATTTCATTCTGTCTGATGAGACAAACATAGAAAACTCTATCATAGAAAAAGAAAAAAGAAAGGAATTGCTGGAGGTATTAGAAATGCTGAGCACTGATGACAGGGAGATATTTATACGAAGATATTTCTTGAGCGAAACAATTGATGAAATAGCAAAATCTTTTAATGTAGACAGAAACATTATAGACAAGAGGCTGTCACGAGGACGTAAGCAATTAAAATCAAGGCTGTTACATTTCAAATGGGAGGTAATATAAATATGGGAAAAGCGAGTTATTCCAATATAGAAGAAAAAGAAATATTCAGGCTCTTTAACGAAATAAAGATTGATGAAAGCGAATTTGATGATTTTGAAGAAGTGAATCCAGTTCAAAAGGAACGGTTAAAAAAATCACTGAAGATAAGAATCAGAGGAAAGAAAAATATCAGTATGCTGAAATACAGCGCTTCAGCTGCAGCTATACTTTTGGTTACTGTAATAGGTATTGGAACCGCATCTCCAGCTTTTGCAAAAGATATTCATGTTATCAGTTATATAATTCAAACCCTAAATGACAGGTTTGGAAACCATGAGAATTATGCAGAATATACTCAAATGGTGAATAAGACTGTTTCAAGTAATGGGATAGACTTTACTATAAATGAAGTTTTAGCTGATGATTCTAAAATGATCATAGGCTATACAATAAAAAGCAGCAGAAAAATTGAAAATCTACAGACTATGGGATTAGGCAGATTTCTGCAGATTAACGGCAGGCAAAATGCTTCAACAGGAAGTATAATAGGAAATTATACTGATGACTGCACATATGCAGGAAATGAAGAAATTCATACCGATCTTCCAAAGGATTCTGATGTGTTTAATGTTGATTTAAAAATAGATGATATTATGGGAGTAAAGGGAAAGTGGGACTTTTCATTTTCAGTATCAAAAGATGAATTGTTAAAGAACAGTCATGTTTTCAAACCTGATAAGAAGGTTGTTCTTCCTGACAGCACTGCAACCATAGATAAGATAGTATTTTCACCTATAGACACTTCCGTTTTTATAAGCGGAAAAATAAATGATGATATAACAGATTACTCAGGCTCCAGATGGAACTGGAGTGTATTTGATGACAAGGGTATATCACTTACATGGAAAGGAATTGGTGCCTCAACTTCAAATTGTGATCTGAATCAGAAAACATACTTAGGGGAAGAATCTTTTGAAAGCTTGAAGAATGTTCCGGAATATCTGACATTTGTTCCATGGAGATTTATTTCAGATAATGGAGGAAAGGTCAGCTTAGATGATAACGGGAATCAAGTGTATACTGAAATTAATGGCTATAAACCTAAAGAAATGAGCAAGGTCATAGACGGTAAGTTTCCAATAGAACTGCCTCAGGGAAAGATGGGCAAAATAATAATAAATGAAATAATAACAGAGAATAATGTCACAACAGTCCGATTCTCAGCAATTGGCAAGGAACCTTATCTGCAGGCAGCCAATTTGTTTATAAAGGATGAAGCTGGAGTGAATGTTGCACCTGATATTTCTTATCTGCAAAGAGATGAAAAGAAAACAGATGAGGTTGTGATGAAATTTAAGGCGTTGAATGGTGACAAGAAATATACAATATATACAACTGACCTTAGTAATATTGAATTCAGGGATGATTTAAAATTTACAGTTCAGCTGGGAAAATAAGTTAAGCTGAAAAACCAGACCTGAAGGGGCTGCATCAATATTGATACAGCCCCTTAATGGATCAGGTATTTACACAGGCTCTATTTTGCATCCAATATCAATAGGTTTTGCATAATATACTGAAGTGGTGACAACAGCATCAATTCCAGTCTGGGCATATTTTTCGATATTAGTTTCGTTGATGCCTCCTGCGGCTAAAATTACCATATCAGGGTTGATAGCTTTAAGAGTCTCGACACATTCCATTAATTCTTCTGGTGATAGCTTATCAAACTGCACTCCGTCAATACCGTTTATGCAAAGATCAACGGCTTCATTCAGTGATTCCACCTCAGCTATGACTTTTTTCTCGCAGGATTTGGCTTTAATCTTTTTCAGATTTTTTATCAGTTCCTCAACGCCGCCTAAAAAATTAAGATGCTGCCTGAAAATAAGTATTGTTTCTGATAAGCCCAATCTGTGAGGGAATCCTCCCCCTGAAACAACTGCTTTTATGGCAAGTTCCTTTGTTCCCGGAGCTGACTTTCTTGTGGTTATAATATGTAAATCAGGATTTATAGCCTGTGCTTTATCAGCCAGCCTTCTTGTTTGTGTAGCTATGCCTGAACTGTAGTCGAGAATATTCTGGCAGAGCTTCCACGCCATATGTAAATCCTCCACATTTCCTTCACCTTCAAGAAAGGTATCCCCTTTCTTTATTAAGCTTCCGGAAGAACATGACATAGTCACATCTATATTGAATTTTGCAAATATCCTTTTTACCTCTTCTGTTCCGCAAACCACAGCATCCTCTCTTGAAAAATATCCGATCCTGCCTCTTTGGCCGCTGATTCCCAATACTAAAGTGGTTAAGTCAATATAAGGCACATCTTCTTTTATTAGTCTGTCAATAGTCTCATCTGAAAAATACATTTACAATCCCTCCCGGTCAATATAAATTTTACGATTTTCTTTTGCAGCACCCCTCACACCTGCAGGAAGGTTCACTAGCCTGGCAGAGTTCATAGTCCCCTCCATGAATTTGAAGGACATTTCCCTCTACCAGTGATTTTGCCAGCTTTTTTCGTGCGTCATTATAAATTCTCTGAATAGTTGTCCTTGCAACGTTCATTTTCTCCGCACATTCTTCCTGTGTCATTCCCTCCAAATCAATAAGACGTATTGTTTCGTACTCATCCACAGTCATTGAAATAATTTCCTTATTCATTTTATGGCCATTAAGGGGTCCGAATAAGTTTCTTTCAGGCAGGCAGCATACTTTTCTGCATTTTCTGGGTCTCGGCATTTTTTCACCTCATTAGTATTTGTTATTGACATATGTTCTTTATAGTTTTAGTATAATACATAAAGGGCATATGTCAATAATATAATAATTGATTTAATTGGAGGAATACTTATATGAAAATTGCATTACCATCTCGTGATAACTTAATTGACAACCATTTTGGCCACTGTGAATATTTCACTGTTTTTACAGTTGACACAGCTGCTAAAGAAATAATCAGTGAGGAAACTGTTCAGTCACCGGTTGGCTGCGGATGCAAATCAAATATTGCCGGAACTCTTGCTGAAAAGGGCGTGAAAATGATGCTTGCAGGCAATATGGGCGACGGAGCGGTAAGAGTTCTGAAAAACTCAGGAATAGAAGTTCTAAGAGGGTGCTCCGGAGATATCAGGACAGTGGCACTGGAATGGCTTAACGGTTCACTTGACGATTCAGGCGATTCCTGCCATGAACATGAATGCAGCAGCTAATATCTCCTTAGCTGCCTTAGTTTGTGAAAAGGCTTCTAAAACTTCCCGGGGCAGAGACTGTTTAGCAGTGAAGTTTTAGAAGCAATTATATACAAATATATCCATTAGCCAGGAATCATCACTTGAATACCATAAGATTAATTGCCATCATTACTTCTCTTTAAGGAGTGCTACTTTTGCTTTAATGTATAATAAAATAAGGAAACCTGATAAACAAAAATGTTATATCAGATTCCCTTAAGTATATTATGTTGAGCTTAGCTGGTGCTGCTTAGCTCTCTATAAATTAAAATGCAGAGAGTTGTTCTATTGTTTATATTGAATCTTAAACTCAGCATTTGGACCACCTAAAAATGCGATTGTACCATCTTTAGGCAATGCAACTTTGTTAGCACCTGTAATTAGGGAATCATTCACCAAAGCTCCATTGCTGTCGTAAACTACAAATGCTGCATTTCTTGGTATATTTACAGTAATTTCCTTATCAACTGATTCACTGCCTATTTTGTACCATTTTGCATATCCATCTTTCTCAATAGTACATGTGAATTCATTCTTTGTTGAAAGAGTTTCAATTGCAGCATCTTCTACATAAAGCATGTCAGCTGCACTTAAGTATTCAAACCCGTCCTTTATATAAAAATCGTAGTCAACTTGATCGCGTGACATCATACCCGGTCCATCCAATACTGCATCAGCAGTTTTTTTATCTAAAATCTTATCCAGGCCGAAATATCCATCAAATCCATTAGTAAAGCCAACTTGTCCATTAGGATATGAAAGAAGATATAATATGGAGGAATACTTTTCATTTAACAGGTAGTATTTCTTCCCATCTCTTTCAGTCCAGTCTTTAGAAACATTTTCCCGTAATGTATTTACATCTTCCTTTTGTGCCATGTAGTTATCTATTGCAGTTTGGCCTAAAAGAGGGAGGTTTAAATAGATACCCTGTTCAAGATAAGTTTTTCCGTTTGTTTCCTCTACGATTTTATATCTTTCAGTTCCGTCACCGGACACAAAGGTTCCATCCTTGGTATAATAATAGGTTTGCGTACCGTATTGCGGCATTTGAGGATACGATAAACTTAATGTACCTGCTTCATCAATTTTGGCATCAACAAATCCTGAGGATGACAGATATAGGCCTTCATATTTTTTCATTTCCGCTGGAACAGCTGTTTTTTCAACTGCAGGGAAGGCCTTATACGGTTTGATTTCACTAATTACACCTTTTTCTTTTAATGCAGCAAGAAGTATTTCCTGAGCCATTACCTGATCATAGGTACTGGATGATCCGGAGCTTACTATTGCCACCGCCATATTTTGTTCCGGTAAAACTGTCAAATTACTGTGATAAAAAATCGTATCTCCGCCTTTTGACAATGCTTTGATATTATATTGATTGAATGGATAAGTATTTACATCATCCCAGCCTAATCCATAGCCTAATATACTATCCGTATCATTATCCTCCGGCCAAATGCCTCTTAAATATTCCTTGTTTTCCATTGCCTTCAGGGATTGCGTTGAAAGGATTCCGTTAGAATTATTCGTGAAAATTGTTGCAAAGTTACATAAATCTTCCGCACTTGAATAAATCCCGCCGGCACCAAAGGCAATCAAATTCTCTGTAGGTAAAGGGCCGGAAACTCCACTGGCATATGTCTTAGCCAAGTTGTTCCTATCAAATGTACTGACCGGTGTTTTGGTATCATCCATTTTCAGAGGATTTAGAATTGTATTGGTTATATAGGTTGTAAAACTGACTCCTGTCACACGCTCCACCAGAATTTCAGCAAGGGTAAAACCATCGTTGCAATACACTGAATAAGCCCCAGGTTCTGCCTTTAGGTGCTGTGTTCTTAATTTAGTCAAAAAAGTATCATGGGCATACGTATCATTATCTCCGAAAAGAAGTGTATTGGAGAAACTGGAGCCCATTAAACCTGATGAATGATTTAGAAGCATTCTCACTGTGATTTTTTTGTATCTGTCATCTGCCATTTTAAAATCGTTAATATATTGTACAACCGGGGCATCCAAATTAACTTTCCCTTCGTCTGCCAATGTCATTACAGCTGTTGTTACAAACATCTTGCTGACTGAGCCTATACCATACATAGTGTCAGCTGTTGGTGCTGTTTTATTTTCTACTGAAGATAAGCCTGAATTACCGGACAGGACAATCTTTCCATTATCTATTAATGCATATTGTAAGCTTGTACAATTATAATAAGAAGTAATAGCTGAAGCTTTTTGATCTGCAACTGCTTTAGTGGCAGAATAATCAGCCTC
>JBEHWK010000082.1:0-15608 GCA_040217795.1 Clostridiaceae bacterium | reverse complement strand
TTGTAGAATTCCTCAAAGGATCTGAAGGTATAATAATGATCACTGACTCCTGCTAATTCCCTTAAGGCGTGCATTCCTAAAAGAGGGCTTCCCATGTCCACTGATCTTAAATTAAGATGGGTTGAACTTATAGGGCCTATTGTTGATCCGCCTCTCATATCTGAACGGTTTACAAATTTCTGACATGGAACATCCGCTTTTCTGCATATCTCCTGGTATACTGCAGATGAATCAGCATCTGTGGTGTAGCTCTGAGATGCCGCAACTTTTATTACAGGGCCTCCGTTAAGTACCGGCTTAATGACAGGGTCATTCTTTTCAGCATAATTAGGATGCAGTGCATGAGCCAAATCTGCTGAGATAAGAAAACTTTTAGCCAGGCTTCTGAAGTAATCCTCCCTGTCACCCTTCATTGAAAGGATTATCCTTTCCAGAATACCTGATAACAGTTCAGAATCAGCTCCCTGCTTAGTTGAGCTTCCCACTTCTTCATTATCGTAGCATGCAAGGACGTTGGTTCCGTCACTCTCTCCGGCTTTTATCAGTGCCTGAAGTCCTGCGTGTACCATAGAAAGATCATCCAGCCTTGATGAACTGATGAATTCCTCGTTTAATCCAATGATTTCCCCCTTTTCATACTCATAGGTAAACAGATCGAAGTCCAGTATTTCTTTTTCCTTAACCTTCAATTCTTTTGCAATAACTTTTATTATGAGGTTATCCTTTGAAAGCCCCTCATTTATGGTTGCTATCAATGGAAGTGTTTCCTTCTGCCTGTTCAGTGTAACGCCATCATTTACATTTCTGTTCATATGTATTGAAAGGTTTGGTATTACCATGACCGGCTTATTGATATTTATTAATTGTGTTTCAGGATAAATGGGATTGTCTGTCTTCAGTATTACTCTTCCGGCAAGAGCAAGAGGTCTGTCAAACCAGGTTGAAAGTATCGGTGACCCGTAAACCTCAGTGTTAAGCTTTATATAATGCTTACCTTCGGACATCTCAGGATTTGGTTTTATCCTGAATCCCGGTGAATCAGTATGTGCGCCTACTATCCTGAATCCTTTTTCAGCAGGAGATTTTTTACCCACAGTAAATGCAATAATAGCGGAATCATTTTTTGTTACATAATACTTGCCGCCATTTATTATATTCCAGCGGTCTCCCTCTTTAAGCTCCCTGAATTCTGCAGCCTCCAATTCCATTTTTATCTTTTTTACAGCATGGAAAGCAGTGGGGCTTTCATAGATGAAATCTATCAGTTCTCTTGCGAATTTTTTATGCAATTGTATCACTCCTTTGAAAGTTTTTCTGTTTAATAAATCTAAATAAATTTCACATAAGTTTTCAGTACATATCCCTGTTTTTTGCCTGTGACTGTGCTGTACTGAATTTTGTACCAGTTTCCCTCTGAAGATAGTATTTCTATACTTTCCCCATTTAAAACAAATCCTATTACAGAATAATTTGTTCCGGGACCTTCTCTTACATTCAGTTTTTCCGGAACCTTATCCACCAAAGCTTTTTTTGTTTCTGAATCTAATGAGACATAATCTTTGTGCACATATCCTGTGATTCTCAGTTTATTTACTGTTGCTGAAACCTTATACCAGCTGTTTTCAGCTTTTATTATATCAATCCTGCTTCCGGACTTTAAGGAAGCAATTACTTTTGAAGAGATTGAGGCTGCACTTCTCATATTTGCTGAAACTGCCACGTTACATATGGTTCCGCTTCCTGAAACGCTTTCATTTCCTGTGGTCACTGAAAATGAATTGTTTTCCAGGGAAGCTTTGAAATAATTCCAAAGATATGGCTTGTCCCAAATCATCATCTTAGGGCATATCTTTCCAGTCACATCATAATGCCTTATGACATTCTCCGCAGATATATCATATTTTTTCATAAGATATTTTGTCAATGCTATTCCATTTTCAAGGGTTTTGCTGAAATCATTGTCCATGTTTACGCATAGTTCTATTCCTATAGAATTATTGTTCCCTACCCTTGGATTAATCTTGTCCCCTAAATGCCAGCCATACCAGTTATCCTCCAAAGCCTGTATTATACTATCATGATCCACAAGGTAATGAGCGGAGGCTTTTGCATAAAGCTGATATGCAAAATAGTTTCTGTTGGCTTGCGCATCTGCCCCATACCTGCGGTTATCTGTATCGTGGATCACTATATACTGAGGTTTAATTATTCTTTCTTTGTTATAATTTTTATTTATCAACTGTCTGCTTATTTTAATTCCGTTTATGACAGTCCCCGATCTCTCAGATGCTGTCTGTGTACCAGTGTAAGAATATTGTTCATAGTCCAGAGCAGAAACCACGGCTGCCGGCATAAATAAATTGCCCATAACTGCAAGTGATGTAATAAGTGATGAAAGTATGATTTTATTCATCCCTTAGTTCTCCTTCCATATGGTATTCTTTACAGAAATTATACCATAATAAGGGAGTGCCGCAAAACTGCCTTTTAAGCAGTGAGCAACTCTCCCTCTGTAGTTACTTGTATTTTTTCTTTACCACTTTCAGCCTGAAGAAATCTTCCCTCTCTTTTTCCTCCAAAATTTCAGTTATAAGCTTAACTCTTTCTTCAAACTTAGGTATTTGGATATTCTGAAGTGCATTTGCCCTTTTTTGAGTTTTCTTGACTTCCATGGCCAGTCTGTATACGGCATTTTCCACTTCAGCCAGTTCATAGGTCAGATACTTGACATTATTGAATTCCCGCATGGCTTCATCTACAGCGGAACTGGTCCTGTAAAACCCGTACCTGGCTTCAATATCCTTTCGTTCGAATATAATTCTAGGCACTTGCACCCCCATAACACTCTTAAACAGTATGTTATAATCCTTCGCTATATCAACACTCATTGAAATGTCCTGAACATTGGAGATACCTGTGGCTATATTCGCTTCCATAAGTGCCCTGTAAGCTTTCTGAAAAGTTGAATTTATACTTTCCTGAAGTTCATACGCCTTTGTGAGATATGACATCATTTCCCTGATGAGGACATTCCTTTTTTTATCTAAAAGCTCAAAGCCTTTTTTTGAAAACTCAAGTGAACTCCTGGCAGTCATTAAATTTGCCTTGGTAGGCGTAAACTCTTCCATATCACTTCACCGCTGCTTTATAATATTTATTCAGTATTTCAGGAGAAACCCTGTCTAGTTCTTCTTTTGGGAGAATGCTTAATATCTTCCAGGCCAGGTCAAGAGTTTCTGCCATATCCCTGTTCTCATCAAAATCCTGTCTTAAAAACTTATCATCAAAGGTCCTTCCGAATTCCATGTATATCTTGTCCGTTTCTGAAAGCTCGTCTTCGCCTATTACCTGAGCTAAGGCGATAACATCCTGAACCCTTGAGTAGGCTGCAAATATCTGATTTGAAACCTCGCTGTGGTCTTCTCTTGTAAATCCTTCCCCGATGCCGTCCTTCATAAGCCTTGAGAGGGAAGGGAGTATATTTACAGGGGGATAAATGTCCCTTTGCTGTATGCCTCTGCTTAATACAATCTGGCCTTCTGTGATGAATCCTGTAAGATCAGGTATTGGATGAGTTATATCATCATTAGGCATTGCCAGTATAGGGATTTGTGTTATGCTGCCCTTACGTCCCTGCATCATACCCGCCCTCTCATATAAAGAAGCCAGGTCGGAATACAGATATCCGGGATACCCCTTTCTGCTGGGAACTTCTTCCCTGGAAGCTGAAAGTTCTCTTAAAGCCTCACAGTAACTTGTCATATCAGTCAGAATCACGAGTACGTGCATTTCTTCCTCAAATGCCAGATATTCAGCAGCTGTCAAAGCGCATCTTGGCGTAATTATTCTCTCAACTATGGGGTCATCTGCAAGATTGGTGAACATCACAACCTTCTCCAGAACTCCTGCTTCCTCAAATCTTTTTCTGAAGAAATTAGCTTCATCATACTTTATTCCCATTGCTCCGAATACAATGCAGAAATTTTCATTCTCATCTCCTGATATTTTAGCCTGGTTTACAATCTGGGCGGCAAGTTCATTATGGTACATACCGTTGCCTGAAAATATGGGAAGCTTCTGTCCCCTTATGAGGGTTGTAAGGCAATCAATGGATGAGATGCCTGTCTGTATGAAATTTCTTGGATATTTTCTCGCTACAGGATTCATAGGTCTTCCATTTATATCATATTTTTTTGAGGAATAAACATTCCCTCCGTTATCTCTGGGAACACAGATGCCATTGAATTCCCTCCCTAATATTTCCCTTGATAAAGGAATCTTAAAAGATTCACCTTTAAAATGAACAGAAACATTTTCAACTGACATACCAATAGTTGGCTCGAAGACTTGTATTACAGCCCTATCCTGATATATCTGGACAACCTTTCCCATCTTTCTTTCTTTTCCGTCCACAATTATATCTACGACTTCATCATAAGAGGCATCTTTTACACCGGACAGAATAATTAAAGGCCCCTGAACCTTATCTAAAATCAAATATTCTTTTCTCAAGCTGCCACCTTCTTATCTGTATTTTTTCATAAGCTCAGTCAAATAAGAAACAATCTCATTCTCCAAATCATCCAACTTGGAAAAATCGTCATTAGAAATATTATATTTCATCTTGTATATTTTTTCTGTCATCCCTTTTTCCATAATTGATGTTATAGGTATCCCAAGCTTTACAGCCTTATTACCATAATCATAAAGTTTTTCTATCACTTTAAGCATCTTATACTGTTTTGCCAGGGGGACATAAGTATCAATGTCATTATATGCATTTTGCTGAAGGAAGGCTGTCTTGAGACACTTTGCAATTTCTATTATCAGTCTCTGCTCATCAGGAAGCACGTCCTCGCCAACCAGCTTCACGATTTCAAGAAGCTTGTTTTCCTCATACAAAAGCTTAAGCATTCTTGCCCTCAGATCAAAAACATCCTCTGATACATTATCCTCATACCACTCCCTGAGAAGTGTCAGGTATCCGCTGTAGCTTGAGAGCCAGTTTATTGCCGGATAATGCCTTGAGTAGGCAAGTTTTTTATCAAGTCCCAGAAATGCGGACACAAACCTTTTTGTGTTCTGAGTCACCGGTTCTGAGAAATCCCCGCCAGCTGGAGAAACTGCACCTATTACAGTAACTGATCCCTCTTCTCCGTTTAAGGTCTCAACATACCCGGCTCTTTCATAGAATTCTGCTATCCTTGACGGCAGATAGGCAGGATACCCTTCTTCCGCAGGCATTTCTTCAAGTCTTCCTGATATTTCTCTCAGGGCTTCAGCCCACCTTGAAGTGGAGTCGGCCATAATCGCAACATGATATCCCATATCCCTGAAGTATTCTGCTAAGGTTATCCCTGTGTATATACTGGCTTCCCTTGCTGAAACAGGCATATTGGATGTGTTTGCTATCAGAACAGTCCTGTTCATGAGAGGAAGATCTGTTCTTGGATCTATAAGCTTCGGAAATTCTTCCAGTACTTCAGTCATTTCGTTTCCACGCTCTCCGCATCCGATATAAACTATAATATCCGCATCCGACCACTTTGCCAGCTGATGCTGAGTCATGGTTTTTCCTGTTCCGAATCCTCCTGGTATTGCACAGGTTCCCCCTTTAGCCAGGGGAAAAAACATATCTATTATTCTCTGTCCCGTAATAAGAGGCTTGAATATTGTTTTCTTCTCTTTCACAGGTCTTGGATTTCTAACGGGCCAGTACTGATAAAGTTTAAGTTCATAGTTTTTTTCTCCATCTTCTAAAGTGACAACAGTGGTTTCAATATTATATTTACCGCTTTCCTTTACGCTGATTACTTTTCCTGAAATATCAGGAGGAAGCATCAGCTTGTGCATTATTGAGGGAGTTTCCTGTACTTCCGCATATACACTTCCAGGTTCCAGAACCTGCCCGGGAACCACCTTGATGTTCACATCCCAAAGATGCTCCTCATCCAGAGATATAAGTCCAATCCCTTCAGGTATATACCCATAAGAGATTTCATTTATTTTCTCCAGGGGGCGTTCAATCCCATCGAATATATTTCCCAGTATTCCAGGCCCCAGTTTTAAAGAAAGGGGATTTCCGGTGGATATAACCGGTTCACCATACTTCAGTCCTCCACTTTCCTCATAAACCTGGATGGTTGCATTGTCTCCTTCAAGTATGATTATTTCACCGATTATCTTTTTTGATCCCACCATGACCATTTCTCTCATTTTAAATCCGGTCATTCCCTGAGCCTTAATAACAGGCCCATTGACGCCTATTATCCTTCCTTCCATCCAATCATCTCCTATGCCAGCATCTCCATAACTTTTATTCCTGCAAATTCCTCGCTTTCCTCCAGCTTGCAGTACAGACTATTGTCAACTTTGAAGGTACTCTGAAAATCCTTAATAATAACTCCGCCAATCATATCACTTTCAGATATTCTTATTTCCATTTTCTTATTCTCATATTTCCCTATGATGAGTTTTATGTCCTTTTCAAATTTCTCATAATCTTTATGGGTTATCTCTAAATAATAATTCCCTTCTTCCAGGTTATCCATAACCTTCATAAAGGAACTTAAAAGGTATTCCCTGTACCCTTCTGAATCCGCAAATTTCGTAAGCTTACTTCTCACCTGAAGCAAAACATCCTTAATCAGTTCATCCTTGACATACAGAATCGTCCTTTGCTTATTAAGCTTTTCTTTCGCTATGATTTCATTAGCTTTGATATTATATCTCTTCTCAAATTCTATTCTGAGATTCTTTCTTGATTGGTTAATTTTCTGCCTCTGCTCTGCCAGTTTCTTTTGGGCTTCCTGATTAAATACCTTCAGTCTTTCTTCTTTTTCTTCATTTACTTTTTCATATAATATTTTTGAAAACAGGTTAATCTTATCTTCGATGGTGGTCATTGCTATCCCCTCAATTCCTAGATTTTAAGACCTATTGACTCCCTCACATATCCTACTATTGAGTCCTTCCCTTTTCTTGATCCGTGTCTGTCGGGAATTTCAACAATAAGAGGCTCATTTTTAGCAAGCTTAATCTTATTCAGTGTTTCTCTGATCAGATCTGCAGTCAGCTCTGTAACTATGATTATACCTATATCTTCAGCATTTCTCAGTTCATCCAGTTTCTTAAGGACTTCTTCCCGTTCATGAAGAACAACCCCTTCAATTCCCGCCATGTTCATTCCTGCAAGAGTGTCTATATTATCGCTTATCAAAAAACTTCTCATAAAAATTCACCCTGTCTTATTAAAGTCTTGAAAGGATCATTATTGAAATAATAAGTCCGTATATGGCTATACCTTCTCCAAGACCCACATAAATAAGTGTCTTTCCCAATATTTTAGGATCTTCGGATACAGCTCCCAATGCTGATGAACCGACTGCGCCAACCGCATACCCTGCTCCTATGGTTGCAAGACCTGTAGAAAGGCCGGCTGCCAGATATCCCAGACCGGCAGATGGATTGGCGGCAGTATCAGTTGCCGCATAAGCAATTGTAGGAATGTTCATTATCAAAGCTGCAGTCATTACGGGCACGAAAACCCCAAGATTTATTCTTAAAACCTTCCTGATTTTGCTTTTCCCTGCCAGTTCCTCTTTGCTTTGCTGAACCACTCCATATGTTATAGTGCCTATTACAATACAAAATGTTAAGACTAATAATGTTATCATTATTATATGCCCCCTTTTTTATTATTCTAATGAAATTTAACTTTTACAGGCTCAAACGGTATTCCCCCTCCTTCATAATATTTGCTGAAAAGCTCATAATATTGAAGTCTGAGCCCCTGAATAAATACTATCAGCCCTTCAAGGCCGATGATTACAATATTCCCTATTACCAGTATCAAGGCTGAAGCTGCTCCATTGTTGGCCATTTCTGCCATTGCTGCAAAAGCCACAAACAAGCCCACATGATTCAAGGCAAAAGCACCTACCCTGATAAAGGACAGTGTATTTGAAAACATGGATAAGATAGTTTCAATGAGCTCAAAAACTGCTTCAACAAAATAATCCTTAATACCTTCATTAAACAGAGGCTTATTTCCTTTTACGATATTAGCCAGAGGCTGCTTAAGAAAAATCACTGCCAGACTGAGAATCATCACCATAACAGCTGCCCCCAAAGGTATCAGATTATACCCGGTAAGTTTTCCTGCAACAACAATCAGCACAACAATATAAAAACAAAAGCCTGCCAGACCTTCCTTCCCAAAAAAGCCCTGCTCCACATCCCTTATTTTTAACTTGTTTACTATACCCAGTATAAACCCCATAATCAGAATAAGGCATCCGAACACTATAGCTCCCGCCAATACATCGTTTATGTCATCCATAGGCCTTACCAGGACAGCATCAATAATGTCCTCAAAACCGAATACACTTCCGTAAAGGAATCCGAATAAAGCCGAACTTATGCCTAAAACCTCCAGGACCCCTCCAACATTGATGTTCCTCCTCCTGTTTTTAAGATAAAATCCTGCTGCGAACAGTACCAATCCCTGTCCCACGTCTCCGAACATTGCCCCAAACATAAGAGTATATGTCACAGCCAGGAAAAATGTCGGGTCGATTTCATTGTAGCTTGGAATTCCGTACATGGTAACTATGCTCTGGAATGGCTTTATAAATTTGTGATTTTTTAATTTAGTAGGGGGAATTATCTCCTGATTGCTGACTTCACCTGGTTTCTTTTTAACAATCAGTATTCTTTCATAGAAATTCTCTAGCACTTTCTCTAAAACAGGCATGCAGCTCTGGGGAACCCATCCGGAAAGATAAAAAAATCCATTTGTGCATGCTGCCATCTTTTTGATTTCTCCTGCTTTTTCCTCAAGTTCAAAACTGTTTTCAATTATTTTTATATTCTTATAATTCTTTATAAGAAAATATCTCAGCCTGAATTCCAGTTCGTTGATTGATTTTTCATACTGATCCATTTCCACCTGAATAGCCTTCAGAACATCCTGAGGAATTCCTTTATAATCATAAGCGATGGATAATTCTTCGCAATTTGCCGACTTGAATATTTTCTCCGTTTCAGCCCTCAGCGCTTCAGGAGTAAAGGCGATGAATATACTGAAGTCCTTATCCTTATGAACGCTTTTTATTACTGAAGGTATATTCTCATAGTTGGCTTTCAGCTTTACCATGCTGTCATTTTTCACTCTGTATAAGCTAGTTTTAAAATTACCCATAGAGAATATTTCCTCAGTGGGAATCTTTATGTCTTTCATGAACCTTAATGCTTCATAAGTATTTTTCAGCTTATTGTTTTTTTCTTTTATTTCATCGATACTCCGCTTCAGTTCCTGATATTCCTCATATACTGAAGATAATTTTTTCTCAATGTTACTAAAGTTAAAGTACACTTCTTTTATTCCGTCATCATAGATATTTAGCTTTTTTTGCTCTTCCGTCAATTCTTCTATTTGCTTAAAACCCATTCCATAGTCCTTTTCATAGACATAGGGTCTTATATAGCTTACATCCATCAACGCTTCTATAGTATTTTCTGATGTTTCAAGA
Source organism: Clostridiaceae bacterium (assembly GCA_040217795.1). Taxonomy (GTDB): domain Bacteria; phylum Bacillota; class Clostridia; order Clostridiales; family Clostridiaceae; genus Clostridium_T. The sequence continues at coordinate 6,075 of JBEHWK010000082.1, read as the reverse complement.
GAAAAATCAGAAGAGTTAATTTCCTGCAGGGCATTTATAGGCTGAATAAACCCTTCAAAAGCCAAAAGCTTAGTAAGTTTGTCAAAATCCTCAAATGGTCCTATCAGGTTTACCATACACATTTTTTCAACAGCCATGGATTGACTCACCACCCTCAAATATTCACCATTGCTTCTTCAAAGAGAATATCTTTTCTGTTCAACTATTGAAATAATATTTCTTATTTCAATTCTGTATAATATGAGATAGCTCATAAAAACACTGAAATCCATTTTGTTTTGTTTAAGAAGTTTGCTGAAATATCTTTTCTGATATTCCCTCTCCCTCTTTTCGATAACGGAAGTGTTATCTTCCTGATAAATATAACTATAGGATGTTTTATCTATAATTCTCCGAAATTCTTCGTTGTCCTTCGCGTAACACAGCTTTTTTATATTTTCTTTTGAAAGTTTATATCCGTCATATATGGTATAGTTAAAAAGCTCTTCAGGAACTATCCTGAAAAAGTTTCTTCCTCTGTACATCCAGCTGAGGTTAATGAGGTCAATTTCCAGTCCTGTGATCTCGTCAATTACCTTACTGTTTTCCTTATCCAGGTTTTTAAGTTCTTTTTTTATGCTCTGAAAATACACAAAATCAAGCTCGGTTTCTATTCTGAACAAGCCCTTGTGGCTTATGTCCTTAATGTGATTTTTTATGCTGTCATAATAGATGCTCCCTTTTAATCTGTCAGAAAGGTCTTCAAGGCTTTTTGCATCAATAAGATATGAGTAGTCTAATGTATTCAGTGGATTTTGAGCAATGAGGCTTTCCTTTATTTCCTCCTTGCTGCGCCCTATATACTTGCATCTTATTATTATTTTAAGATCCTCTATTTCCCACCTTAAATATAAAAGCCTGATGAATTTTCTGTACTCTCCATTGAAATACTTGATGAATTTATTGTATATGGAGGTATACTGCCTGTTTAATATTACTTCCAGGTCTCCTCTATGAATCTTATCCAAATCATATTTGCTGAGGAGTCCCCTGTACTCAGTCCTCTCTTTAAGTACTCTTATGGAGCTCTTATAATCCTTGCTTTCCAGAAGCTGATTATATTGCTCCTCATTAAGCATCCTTCCTTTTAACGTTTTCACCTTTGAATTTACTGCGCTGAACTTAACAATGCTTCCCATATTTTTTCACCTCAAAGTGAACTTATGATGTTTTGAAATATTTCATCTATGATTTGCTGTTTGTTTTCCTGGTATTTATTTTTTATTAAGCTCAGCTGCAGTTCTCTTTCTTCTGCTATGTCTTCCGCTTTATTCTCAGCTTTATTAAGTTTCTCTCTTTCAATGTTTTCCTTCATGTTTTTCTGCTCTTCCAGCCATTCTTCCTGCATATCCTTAAGTTTATTCTTAAGTTCAACCTGTTTTTCCTTTATGAGATTATCTATTCCTATGCGATAATTCTCAGCATCCCTGTCTATGCTTATTATCTTATTGATTACAAATTCCAAGAATGACACCCCCCGAATTAAAAATTCCTTAATTATATTTTCCTTTAATTATATTTCCTTTTTTGTCCAATGTCTAAATGCAAAAATCCTCTTATTATTGAGATATATGGCTTAAATTATGCGTGTATGCTCTAAATCAAATATAATAATCATTTTTGGGGTAAATAAACAAATTATTATAAATTATTATACCCCAGGGGCAGTTCCAAATAATGGAGCTGCCCCTGGGGTATTTTTCTACTTATTGGAAAAGTAGTTTCCTGTCACTATTTTTTGTGCAACTTCAAAGGTTTCCTTCAAATGAGTTTCCTCCTGCACATCCTTTGGAGTTCCTACTATCTGACCACTATTCAGGATAACTGAATCTCTGTTTGTATTGACCAAGACTCTTCCCATGGTGCTTGTTCCGAATTCTTTTCTGTCGACTCCCAGAAGGTATGATATGGTAGGAAGTATATCTGTATGGCCGCCGTTAACCTTAAATTCTTCCCCTTTTAAGCCCGGGCTGTATACTATAAATGGAATTTCCATATTATACTCCTGCCACCAGTTGCCTTCAAACTGTACATTTTGAAGCTGGCTGCTGTAGAATTTATGTACCCCTCCATGATCCCCGTAAATAATTATTACAGAATTCTCTAAAATTCCTTCTGAATCAAGCTTATTTATAAACTTGGCTATGGCCTCATCTGTATACCTTAAACTCTGAAAATATGAACCTAGTATGGTTTTGTCAAATTCCTCAGGCAAATCCAGCAGTTTCTTATCTTCAGGTATATCAAATGGTCCATGGCTTGTCAGTGTCACCACAGATCCGTAAAAAGGCTGCTTCAAGGCAGTGATCTTATCTGCAAACTGATTTAAATATGATTCATCTGACAGCCCTAATCCAATAACTTCATCCACATTATAGCTTGAAATATCAAGGGACTTATCAAACTTAAGGCTGGCTTTATGGGCTTCAGCCCAGTTCCAGTTTCCGGCCACTTCAGGGTGTGTTGATAAGGTTGTATACCCTTTCCCCTTCAAAAGTCCAGGCAAGGTGGTATAGGCTGTCTGAGGGTAGTCAAAGAAGGTTCCCCCGTTTCTTATAGGAAATACAGAAGTGTTTACCATAAGATCTGCATCGGAACTTGTACCTGAGTTATTTTGTTCGTGTATATTTGAAAAATATAATGAATTGGTCAGGATTCTGTTTAAGTTAGGTGTAATTTCCTGGCCATATGCTTTTTGCCCTATTACAAAATTTTCAAGGGACTCAACCTGAATGGCAATAAGATTTTTTCCCTGAAACATCCCTTTATACTGGTTGTCAGGCAGATTCTCGTTATTATACTGAAGCCATTGTGATATTTGCTGATTATCAGACTGTGTAAGTTTAACCTGAGTACTGTCTGCTAAATATTTGTATATATCAAAACCATGATACCCTAAAGGACTCATGTCCCCCATACCCTGGAATGGAGCCCAGCAGATTCTGAAGAGCATTTTCTGTCCGTTTGTCTTATCCAGAATATCAATTGTATAGTGGGAGTACCAGATAAACCCTGCACTAAGAATGAATACTCCTGCAAATGCCGCAATATTTCTTCTTATATCCTGGACTTTCCTCATTGCATTGAATTTTATCATTAAGATTACTCCCAGAATAATATCAATAATAAAAATCAAATCCACAGGTTTGAAATTCAATAAACTTTTTCCTAAAGGATTGAAAGTATCCGGGTATACTATATGTCTTACAGAAAGGAATGTTCCATTGCTTCTGTAGTACCAGATGTCGGCTATAAACAGCAGGGATACCGCAGCATTCACTATAAGATTATATCTTATTTTCCCCTTGCCCTTGAACAAATAGGAAAAGCTCACTAAAACCAGCGGGAAAAACCACTGGACAGGCTTATACTCACTTCCGAAATACATCAGGTTAAAATCAATGGATGCTGATCCTGCGGTTCTTACCATTGCCAGAAATATGGCGGTTTTCAACATTAAAATCATGTATGTGATCACTGCAGCAGAATCGACATACTTCTTTAAATTCATAAACTTCATGTTTTTCCTCCAGAAAGTTACTTACGAGGTTTTACGTTCCCCATTAAAATCCTTAAGTGCTATTATACACTATAGAAAGGCAAATGATAACGACTAAGTAGAAAAAAAAGCACCCCAGGGGTCATTCCAATTTATGGAACGACCCCTGGGGTGCTTTTACCATTTATAATACTTTTGATAAGAAATCCTTTGTTCTCGGATGAGTCGGATGTTCGAATATCTCCTTTGGAGTGCCTTGTTCCACTATATTTCCTCCGTCCATGAAAAGAATTCTGTCTCCGACTTCTTTTGCAAACCCCATTTCGTGGGTAACCACTACCATGGTCATTCCTTCTGCTGCCAGGGATTTCATTACAGCCAGAACCTCTCCTACCATTTCAGGATCCAGAGCGGAAGTTGGCTCATCAAACAGCATTACATCCGGTTCCATAGCAAGAGCTCTTGCTATGGCTATTCTCTGCTTCTGCCCCCCTGAAAGGCTGTTTGGGTATGCATTTGCCTTATCCTGAAGACCTACCTTTTTAAGAAGCTCCATAGCTTTTCCCTGAGCTTTTTCCCTGCTCCATCCTTTTACCTTTACAGGAGCCAGTGTTATATTTTCCATTACAGTCTTATGGGGGAAAAGATTAAAACTCTGGAAAACCATCCCCATTTTTTCTCTTATTTTATTTATATCAGCTTTTCTATCTGTAATATTTTGTCCTTCAACAATAATCTCACCTTTTGTAGGTGTTTCAAGAAGGTTAAGACATCTTAAAAAAGTTGACTTTCCTGAACCTGAAGGACCGATGACAACAACTACTTCCTTTTTTGATATATGTTCGTCTATTCCCTTAAGAACTTCGTTCTTTCCAAAATATTTATGAAGATCTTTAACGTATATCACTTGCCTTTAACCTCCTTTCCAAAATTCCCATTACTCTTGTAAGAATGAATGTAATGACAAAATAAATTCCGGCTGCCACTATCAACGGTTCAAGTCCAAGGAATGAAGCAGCTCTTACAGTTCCTGAGTTATACATAAGTTCTGCAACTCCGATTACAGAAACCATTGAGGATTCCTTGATTATTGAAATAAATTCATTTCCTAATGCAGGCAGAATATTTTTGAATGCCTGGGGAATTATTATTTCTTTCATGGACAAAGACAGTTTCATGCCGAGGCTTCTTGCAGCTTCCATCTGTCCCTTGTCAACAGCTTGTATACCTGCTCTTATTATTTCTGCCACATATGCACCTGAGTTAAGTGAAAGAGCTATGATACCTGTCACGATATCCGGAAGGTCCCTTCCTATTATCATCGGCAGGCCTATGTAAATGATCCAGATCTGAATGAGCAGAGGTGTCCCCCTTACAAATTCTATGTATGCAATGGAAAAAGCCTTAAGAACTTTAACATTTGAAAGTTTCATAAGGCTGAGGAACAATCCAAGTATTGTTCCGAATATTACTGCAAATAATGCCAATATGATTGTAATTTTAGTTCCTGTCACAAAATAATTGCTGTATTTCGATAAAAAATCAAACTGCAGTGTCAATTTTTATTTCCTCCTTATAAGTTTTTATCATAGAAAGCAAAAATTCTTTACATTCTGCTGTTATGGATCCCGCCTCTATTTCCCATGAGCCATTCCCCACAATGTAAGAACCTTTAATTTCAATAAGGCATTTCCATAAGCCCGTTTTTTCTGATGCTTAATGAAAATGCCTGCATTGTTACTTATTGATTCTATTCTCCTGCTAAAGTAACTGCTTCATCAAAGAATTGCTTTAACTTTCCTTCTTTTTCAAGTCTCGCTATTGTCTTGTTGATTGCAGCCTGCAGATCTGTTTCTCCTTTTGGCATTGCAATGGCATATCCGCCAACCTGGTCTTTGATTACCACTTTTGATAATGCAAGATCAGGGTTTTTTGCCACATATGATTCCGCAACCGGCTGTTCAAGCAATACCGCCCCAACTTTGCCGCTCTTTAAATTCATAATTATGTCACCAATCTTGGCTAATGAGTTCAATTGTGCGTTTGTCACTTTTTCCTTAGCTAAATCCTCCTGAACGCTTCCTTTTTGAACCCCTATTTTTTTTCCGGATAAGTCTTCTAAAGTATTGAATTTATCCTTATCTGCTGCTTTTACAACAAAAACATTGTCTGTCTTATAGTATAAATCTGAGAAATCCACACTCTGTTTTCTTTCTTCCTTAGGTGTCATACCTGACAATATCATATCGAATTTTTTCCCTTGAAGTGCAGGAAGAAGTCCTTCAAAGTCCATTTCCTTTATTTCAAGAGTTACTCCTAAATCCTTTGCTATCTCTTTTGCTATGCTTACGTCCACCCCTACAACATTTCCATTTGCATCCTTAAATTCAAAAGGTGGAAAATCAGGTGAAGTTCCCATAACAATCTTTCCACTTGCTTTTATTTTCTCAAGTGCTGTCTTATCTGCGTCCTTTTTGCCGCATGCCATTAATCCTAATGCCATGATTCCTGCTAAAGATATTGCTGCTATATTCTTA
>JBEHWK010000081.1:0-15677 GCA_040217795.1 Clostridiaceae bacterium | reverse complement strand
GGAACAATATCTCCAGCCTCAATCAGTACAATATCTCCAGGTACAAGTATTCTTGCAGGAACAACTCCAATTTTACCATTTCTCAAAACCCTGGCATTTGGTGCTGACATTTTTTTTAAGGCTTCCAGTGCCTTTTCTGCTTTACTCTCCTGCACCACACCTAAAACAGCGTTAATAATTACAATAGAAATGATGACTATTGAATCTGCTTTTTCACCCAAAGAGATGGATATAATACTTGCCAGAATTAATATGATTACAAGAAAATTACTCAACTGATTGAAGATTTTTTGTATAAGTGCCGCTTTTTTCTTTTCCTTAAGTTCATTATACCCATATTTTTTAATACGCTCCTCTGTCTCTGCTTTGGTTAACCCTTTTTTTAAGTCAACTTCCAAGATATCAGCAGTCTGTGTTACTGTATTGTCATACCATTTGTTTAACATGTATTTCCTCCCTCTCGCCTGAGTATTTGAGATTATTAAAAGTAAACACCGCAGCTTTCACTAAGCTTAATTCACAAATAGAGAAATATATACTATAGTTATAGGTTAACTAGAGTCTATAAATTAATCTGATGCACTACTAAGGAAATCTATATGCAGCATATTACTATATAAAATATACTATCTTTTATAAAAAAATCATCATGGCGATTATAAGCCATCAATTTTTTTCTATCATCTCCCTTTCCGAATTTATACTAGGAAAATCAGGCAAGCGACTATTTTGTTTTTTTATTTTATAGGAAAGTGAAATCTTTCTTATAAGAGTAAAAAAGCAAGCCAGCCAGGAAAATCCCCCCGACTGACTTATTACAATTTCAATAAAGCTTTATTTTTTATTAAACCTAAATAACTTCAGGGAGTTTTAATTATCATTTATTACTTGAAGTAAAAACACGAGGTATTAGTCATGCCTCCTCCAACCATGCATGTATTTCTGAAGCATCTGGTATGCGGCCAGTTGAAACAACTTTTTCATTAATAACAAGAGCAGGAGTGGTCAAGACATTGTATTTAATTATTTCAGCATAGTCTGTTACCTTGGTTATATTTGTTTGGAGTCCCATTTCAGCTGAGGTTTTCCTTGCAATTTCCTCTAGCTTTTTACACTTTGCACAGCCTGAACCTAAAACTTTAATATTAATCATAATAATCCGCCTCCAATATTGATTATAATTTTAAATCCGCTTCCTGTTTCGCCTGCCTGATAACCAAAGTCCCGCAGACAGCACAGCAATTGATGCTGCAAGGAACAAAATTATAATACCTATGCTCGTACCATCTATCCACATACCATAAATCAAGCCGGAGATGGTGCTGAAAACAGCAACGATGCCTACATATGTAAATGTTCTTTTACGTCCTATGATGCTTGCAGTAATAAGAATACTTTGCAGGCTGAGTTCCGGGTCTGCCATAAGGTAGGCAAGCAATGGTCCTTTATGCATTCCCAGATCAAGGAACATCTTAGCGATAGGAACTTCAACCAGTGTCGGGAAGTACATAAAAATCCCAAAAAATACGCCAACCAGGTTCCCAAGCAGAGTGTTTTCTCCGGCTACAGTCTCAATCCACTCTGGTCTTATTAACGGTCTGATGACACCTACTGTAAATACTCCTGCAACCAGCAGCGGAAAAATCTGCTTTACAAATCTCCAGGACTCCCATAGAAAACTGGAGATTTCATCTTCTTTAAACTTTGTTTTCAGCAATCCTATAATTATGAAAAGTCCAATAGCAACACCAAAGAATTTTCCGGTGATAAGAATGTCCAGCCCGCCAGAGTGGGGCACCATACCTGCTGCAGCAACAAGAAGGGTGGCTACAACAAGTGTTAAAGATATATGCGTCCATCGGTTAAACCCATCTAAAATATTTTCGATTCCCTTCCAGGCTGTCAATCCTATTAAGATTAATAATCCTATCAGCACCGCCCCTTGAGCAGAAACACCTTCTTCTCCCTTTGCAGGATTAAAAGGTACTAACCAGTGCAGCCACTCCTGAAATTTATCCAGACCCTGAATTGGCAACGTTACTGTTGCATAAGTGTTTGTAAGCATCCCGATTTTAAGTGTTCCGGACAGCAGCAAAGCTACTAATACTCCCAGCAGGGTCAGTGAATACCTGTTCATGACCCCCTTGCCTGAAAACATTGCATCTGCTGCTTCGTCATGAGCGATATCCTCATTACGAAAAATAAGTGCCATAATCAGCCCGATACTTATACCGAATGTCAGGGAAAGAAAAAATCTGGCGAAAGCTAAGTCAGTTCCTATAATTCCGCCTGTATAAATCAAGGCGAGAATATTAGCTGCCGGTGCAAAAAACAGGAAGGTCATGGCCGGACCGATTCCGGCACCTTTTTTATAGATTCCTGCAAAAAGAGGTACAATTGTACATGAGCATACTGCTAATATTGAGCCTGATGCAACTGCTGCAGGATAGGAAATGTATTTAGGTCTCCTCCGCCCCAAAAATCTGGTTACAGACTCTTTAGGAATGAGTGCGGTCATTGCGCCTGCAATGAAGAAGGCAGGAAGAAGGCATAACAAAACATGGGCCGCAAGGTACGCTCCCAGATTGCCTAACCCGCTTTGTAACAGGGATATGAAGCTTCTAAAAATATCCATAGTGCACCTCCTGAGATTGTGGATTTGAATTAGTTTAAATGGCAACTTTATTTTTAGTCAGGTCCCTCAGTTCTTATTAGATTATACTCAGCTATATAGATATTTATCTATATTTATTATACTCCCTGAAATCGTTAACTGTCTATGATTCATGGATTTTTTCTATTCATTCAGCTTCATTGAAATCTTATATTATTAAAATTTAAGAGATAATACATACAAAAAAAGGACAGTACCCTGTCCTCTTTCAATTGAAATGTTGCCTAATTGTGTTATCAACGTAGTGACCTGCATGAGTTATGAACACAAACAAATGCTACTTTTATTTTATCCTTCACTATTAAACCTCCTTTTCTGAATTACCCTTAGGTAATCCATTCTCATCAAAATATTTACCTTTGAAAAATAATGCTGAATTCACTAATACAATCATCACCGGTACTTCAACCAGCGGTCCGATTACAGCAGTAAAGGCAACATCGGAGGTTATACCAAAAATTGCCACAGCAACTGCAATTGCCAGTTCAAAATTATTGCTACCTGCCGTAAAAGCAATAGTTACGGTCTGGTCGTACTTGAAGCCCAGTCGATAAGCAGCATAAAAGCTTCCGCGGAATTCAGGGAATAGTAACTCCATAAACCGTCTTTCCTGCAGGATAGGATATCAATTATCTTTAGTCTGCTGGCATCTGCAAGGGATTTTATGACTTTTTCGTTATCTTCATAATTCAGCATCACTTAACAACCTCCTATATAGATAATCATCTATGTAGAATATAGAACTTAGTCTATTTATTGTTAATATATCATGAACATTTTAACATGGTTTTAACACAGATATATACCGTCATATATCTGTAGTATTCTATGCACTGATGATTTTAACTATGAAACTATATAAATTGAGCTCCAATAAAAAACAAACCCCATATGCATTGTACAAAGTACTTGTTTTTATGATTTTTACTCATTGATGAGTGAATAAACTGACGCTTTTTTAGTATGACCGGATGAAGATACAGGATTTTGTTTTTAAATTCTGGTGCATATTTTTCAATGCTGCATATCATATAGTGAGTAAATATTTATATTTTTCTTTTAGCAGGTTTTTATAAAAGGCTTGCAGGCCTTTTATAAATTATTTATGAATTTTTTCTTTCACTATTACCTTGCTGTGTTTCATTAATAAATTGTGAAATAAACTCTTTAGAGAATTTTCTTGAAATAATTTCTGCTATTCTCCTGTTAAAATTCTCAATTGATTTAGCATCACATAGATAATTACTTACAACCTTTATCCCACCATTACTTTTAGGCATAAGTACCCCCAAAACTATAATTTATTTATTTTATTCGCCCACCAGATTTTTGTTACTGTGTTAGAGTTTATTTTAAATTGAATGTAAAACTTCCCTGGAATTAGTTCCTTTCTAACAAATAAGTAAAATATAATTTTCCACGGTATATTAATAATAGAAGGAGTAATTTTATGAAAGCGGCAATTTACAGCAGAAAAAGCAGATTCACTGAAAAGGGAGAATCTATTGAAAATCAAATAACCCTCTGTCAGGAGTATGGAAACAATATAGGTATTACGGATTTTATAATATATGAAGATGAAGGCTTTAGCGGCGGAAATACAGAAAGACCCCAATTTAAAAATATGATGAAGGATGCTAAAGCTAAGAAATTTGAAATCCTGATCTGTTACAGACTTGACAGGATTTCAAGAAATGTTTCTGATTTCACCTCCACAATAGAAGAATTAAAGAGATATGATATAAATTTTATTTCAATAAGAGAACAATTTGACACCACAAGTCCTATGGGAAGAGCCATGATGAACATAGCTGCAGTATTTGCACAACTGGAGCGTGAAACCATTGCAGAAAGAATAAAGGACAATATGATGGAATTGGCCAAAACCGGAAGATGGCTGGGAGGCACTACCCCCATTGGCTACTGCTCAGAACCTGTAATCCATACTGATGCCTATGGTAAAGGTAAAAAAATGTTTAAACTCTCACTGATAGAGGAAGAAGCCCAGTTAGTCAAACTGATCTATAAAATATTCATGGAAAAGAAAAACTTTAGCTCCACTGCCAATTATTTATGCAGCCACAGTTATGTTGGCAAAAATGGCGGTGAATTTTCAAGAGAAACTGTAAAACAAATAATAACCAATCCTGTTTACTGCATATCTGATGAAAAAATATTTGATCATTTTAAAAGTCTGGGAGCCACAATATTCGGCAGTCCAAAAGAAAATAAAGGTTTAATGGTATATAACAAACGAGAAGGAGGCCAAAGAGATAATCCTATAGGTAAGTGGATAATCTCAGTGGGGGATCATCCTGGAATTATAGACAGCACTACATTTGTCAAATGCGCCCGGATATATAAAGAAAATACAGAAAAGAAATATCCCAAAACCTCTACCGGCACAAAATTTCTACTCTCTGGTTTAGTTATATGCGGCAAGTGTGGAAGCAGCATGGCAAGTTGGGCTCACAATAATCCCAGAACCAGGTTCCTTGAAAGATACTACAGGTGCAGCCTTAAACAAAGAGCTTCAAACAGATGCAGCTGCTCAATGCTTAACGCTTATGATGCTGAGCAATACGTAATAGATTTTATAACACAGATTGATAAAAAATCCATAATAAAAGACCTTATTAAATTACAAGAGGAATCTGAAACTTCAGGGGAAACTCTTAAAGAAACAGGTAATATAAAAAAAGATATAGAAAAAAATAATAAAACAATTCAGGGACTTATAAGAAAACTGGCCCTAATGGATGATGATCTGGAACTAATAAGAATGTTTAAAGCAGAAATTGACTTAATAAGAAAAAGAAATCTACAACTGGAAGCTAAAATAACTTCTCTCTCCAGCGAAGAAGAATCATCATCAAACCTGGAGTTTGATGTAACAAATTTCTATCAATCTCTGAACCAGTTCAAACAATTCTCAAAGTATCTGTCTGTTGAAGAAAACAGAGAACTGCTAAAACTTTTAATAGACCATATAGTTTGGGATTCATATGAAAGAACCCTTCACGTTAATTGGCGAATAGAAAATTCCGTTAACTCTGTCTTGTGTATTCGTAACGGGTGCAGATAAGACAATGCAGCAGGTTTTGAGCAAAAGTGCTGATATAGGCTTTTGTGGACCTGAACAAGTAATTTATATCAATAACCAGGGAAAAGAAGACTATCCTGTTATATTTGCCCAGTTAACCCAAAAAGATGGCTCGTTCCTGGTGGGAAGAACTAAAGAAGATGACTTTAAGTGGGAATCTCTTAAAGGTAAAACAATTCTCGGAGGAAGACCTGCAGGTGTACCTGAAATGATATTGGAATATGTACTTAAAAATCATGGACTGGAACCCGGAAAAGATGTGAATATAATTACAAATATTGCATTTACTGCAGTTCCTGGAGCCTTTAAAGCTGGTAATGGAGATTATTCTGCACTTTTTGAACCTTCTGGATCTGTTCTCGAATCTGACAAGTCAGGATTCATAGTCAGCTCAATTGGAAAAGAAGCAGGAACAATACCTTATACAACTTTCTTCGCAACAAAATCCTATATTGATTCTAATCCAGATGTGATTCAAGCTTTTACCAATGCAATTTACAAAGGCCAATTGTGGGTAGAACAAAATTCAGACCATGACGTGGCAAATACAATTATGTCTTTTTTCCCGGGAACAGATATAGCAATTCTTGAAAACGTAGTTAAAAATTACAGGGAAATAGATGCATTTGCAGCAGATCCTCAAATACATCAGGAGGACTTAAACAGACTTGCACAAATAATCCAAAATTATGACTCTAAGTTACTGCCTTCTATACCAGATTATAATAAAATTGTTGATCCAAGATTCTCTGAAAAAGCCATCACTGAAATTCAACTTCCCATGTAAAGTCCACATACTTGTCTACAAATTAAATATAAATTCTATATGGAGGCCATTATTATGCCACTTCTTTCTCTCGAAAACATCAGTTTGAATTATCATTCAAAATCCGGTGAAATATGTGTATTAAGAAATATAAATATCCAGATTGAAGAAGGTGAATTTGTCAGTATTCTGGGCCCATCAGGATGCGGAAAATCCACGTTGCTCAATATAGTGAACGGTCTGCTCTCCCCCTCTTCCGGGAAAATATCCTTTAACAATGAAGCTCTCTCTTTCAATAAAGAAAAAATGGGATATATGTTTCAGAGTGATCACCTGTTTCCATGGATTTCAGTATGGGATAATGTTATTCTCCCCTTAAAGATAAAGCATAAGGTAAATAAAACAACACTGGATCGGGCTGATAAGCTTTTATCTTCTTACGGATTGGGGGAATTCAGGAACAGGCACCCAGGAGAGCTTTCTGGAGGAATGAGACAGAGAGTGGCATTAATAAGAACCCTGACACTTGAACCGGAATTGCTGTTATTAGATGAGCCTTTTTCTGCACTGGATTATCAAACCAGGTTGAAGCTTTGTGATGAGGTATATGAAATCATAAAAAATGAACGAAAAACTGTCATTATGGTTACCCATGATATTTCAGAAGCAATTTCTATGTCAGAGAGAATACTAATCTTAAGCAACAGGCCTGCTTCAGTAAAAAAAGAAGTTGTCTTAAACTTTTCTTCAAAGGCTGATACCCCTTTTAAGCGCAGAGAGGAAGAAAATTTCAGAAGATACTTCAATGAAATATGGAGGGAGCTTTTATGAAAAAAAATAACAGCATTTCTATTGAGCATCAAAAGTATTTAAAATCATTAAAAATTAATATGCTAAAAGTAAGTTTCTTTCGGGTTGCTATTTTAATAATTCTGCTCCTTCTGTGGGAAACAGCTGCAGATATGAAATGGATCGACCCTTTTTTAACCTCTTCACCATCAAAAATAGTAAAGACCACTCTGAATATATATAATTCAGGAAGCCTTTTTAAGCATATATTTATAACATGTTACGAAACTGTATTGGGATTTACTCTTGGAACAATAATAGGAACTATATGTGCTGTTGTTCTTTGGTCATCTCCATTTTTATCAAAAGTTCTGGATCCGTATCTTGTAGTGCTGAATGCATTGCCTAAGGTTGCGTTAGCCCCTATAATCATATTCTGGGTTGGCAATGGAATAGGTGCGATAATTACAATAGCTCTTCTGATCTCCATTATTGTGACAATAATCAGCGTAACTTCGGGATTTAATGAAGTTGACAAAGGAAAACAGATGCTTTTGAAAACCTTTGGAGCAACTAAGTTCCAACTGCTCCGCTATCTGATTATTCCTGCTTCAGTTCCTACATTTATTTCTGCTCTTAAAATTAATGTGGGTCTATCATGGGTGGGAGTTATTATGGGTGAATTTCTGGTAGCCAAGGAGGGGCTGGGATTTCTTATTGTGTATGGAAGTCAGATTTCACAGTTAGATATGGTAATGATGAGCATAATGATTCTGGCAGTATTTGCGTATTTAATGTATAAAATTGTATGGGTCTTAGAAAGACTTATTTATACAAATTATGAATAGATATTGTAAAAATCTGAAAATTCGTAGTATAATATATTCGGAGCACTTTAACATGGGGGATTAATGATGAAAGCCAAAAATGTACTTAATTCTTTTAAGAAGATGGACTTTATTTTATTATTTTCAGTATTGGCACTATCATTTGAAAAACCGTCCTATGGCGGTATTTTGTCTTGGGTGTTGATTTTTTTTCTTGCTGTAGGGCATAAAGATGCTGTTGCGGCCTTTATAGGCAACTTTTTGTACCGCAGGAAGAACTTCGATAAAGCTATTAAGTGGTATAAATATGCTGCAAAGGTGAGAAATACCAACATTACAAATATAAAAAATTATATATTTTTAGAACTTAAATTTGGATCAATTGAAAAAGCTCAGAAAACTCTGAAAGAAATTGAAGAAAATAATATTTTCAAAAAAGAAGACCTTATAGAAATAAAATTGTCTGAAGCTACAATTTACTGGAAAAATAATGATATTAATGGCGCTGTCAGATTGCTGAAGCCGCTAATGAGTAACTCAAGTTCCTCAGCCCTTTATGCTAACCTTGGATATTACATGAATTACAGTAATGAATTAGATGAAGCTTTAACTTTCAATTCAAATGCATTTAAAATATATACCAATGATATGTTTATAAAGTTCAACCTAGCTCAAAGTTATTACCTGAAAGGTGATTATCATTCTTCACTGGTATTATTGGATGAATTGATTGGGTTGGGTGCAAGGTTTCCTGAACCTTATTTTGTTAAAGCTATGATTTTAAAATCACAGGGTTTTAAGGATGAAGCAATGAGCCTTTTTTATAAGGCATACAAGATACCTTCTGCACTTATGAGTTATATTACAAAGGAAAGAATATCAGAAGAATTAGAGGCAGTAAACTTAGATTTTAAGTAAAAAAAATCTCCATGATTGTTTTGATCATGGAGACTTTTTTTATATAATTAAGGATATGCAATGCGTCATTAATCAGTTTACTTATAGACTTACCTTATGATAAAGTAAATAGTATAGTCAAAGGAGGCAAAGAAATGAAACTTTTAAGAGAATTACTTATTGTAACATTAATATATTTTTTAGGAGAAGCTCTTTCAAAATTACTGCATTTCCCTATACCCGGTAATATCACAGGGATGCTTATTTTACTGGCTTGTTTATGTACAAATATCATTAAACTCGACAACATTGAACATGTGGCTAATTTCTTTCTTGGTAATCTAAGCTTTTTCTTCATTCCTGCCGGAGTGGGACTTATAACATCCATTACGGTTATTCAGAATTCATGGTACAAGTTGCTGGCAGTATGCTTTCTGTCTACCATTATAGTTATGGTAGTCACTGGATATGCAGTTCAGTTTTTAGTAAGGTATTTTCAAAAAAGAGGTGAACAAGGTGAATAGCTTAATTAATACGCCGATTTTCGGATTATTATTGTCATTAATTGCATTTGAAGCAGGAGTATTTCTATACAGCAAAACAAAATTTCCGTTGTTTAACCCATTGCTTATAGCAATAGCATTGGTTATAGCATTTTTAAGATTTTTCAAGATAGAATATGATTCATTCAACATAGGAGGACAATTTATAAACATGTTTTTGGGACCCGCAACAGTTGTGCTTGCAGTACCGCTTTACAAACAGCTTAGCTTATTGAAAAAGTACTCACTGCCGATTTTAATAGGGATATTTGTTGGAAGCACTGTAGGAATCTTCAGCATTATAGGCCTATGCAATCTCTTTGGATTAGACGATGTTTTAACCAGATCATTATTAGCTAAATCCGTTACCACACCAATAGGCATGGAAATAACCAGGTCTTTAGGAGGATTGGTTCCTATTACAGTAATATCAATTATAGTTACAGGTATTATTGGTGCCATCATTGGCCCATCGGTGTTAAGAACCTTTAAAATACATAACAAAATTGCTGTTGGAATAGCAATAGGAACATCAGCACATGCTGTTGGGACTACTAAGGCTCTTGAACTTGGAGAAACAGAGGGAGCCATGAGTTCTCTTTCAATTGGTGTTGCAGGTCTTATGACAGTGGCATTGGCCCCTGCTATATATAGTTTTGCCGGCTACATATACGAATTGATCAAATAGTAAAAAACAGCAGGGGTTCTACTCCCTGCTGTTTGTTACCAATGCTTTTAGATTAATCTATAAATTCAATTTTCCAATTAAAATAACCTGTTTCTTCATTTCTTTCATATTTAAAATATGCACTGAAAGTGTTTCCTTTTTTACTTTTAAGATTTCTAAACCCTACCTTACCATTCAGAAGTAATAATTTGACCATATCTTTTGATACTTCTTTGCCGAAAGAAGCTATATACTTATCATCTTTCCATATAGTAAACTTACATCCATTTTTCCAATTAGAACATCCAAAACCTTTCGTACCTTCTATAACTGAATTTCCACATATAGGACATTTACCTACCTCTTCAGTTCCATCTGGTATTTCTACTTTAAACTTGTGAAGCATAGAAGTATCATTTTTAATCTTTTCTACTGATTGCTTTGTAAAATCGCAAATTAATTTTAAAAAATCTGCTTTATTAAACTTTCCTCTTTCTATATCGGATAAAGTTTTTTCTAATTTACCAGTATACTCCAAATCTAATAATTCTTTTGCTGGAAATATTTCCACTATAGTTTTCCCTAGTTCAGTAGCTGTTAAGTTTTTCCCCTTAGTAGTGATATATCCAATATCTTTTAATTTCTTTATAGTTTCTGCTCTGGTTGCTGGTGTTCCGATACTAAAACCACTTAATATGGCATTCATCATTTCTTCTGAATTTGTTTCATCATCTTCTTTGTCTTCCTTAAAACTCTTACCACAAGTCTCCATAACTCTTAAAAGGGTTTTTTCAGTATGATACTTTGGTGGTTTCTTTGTAACTTTGTTTACCTTACAATCAGTAATATCTAAATTATCACCTTTTTCCACTAAAGGTAAAATAGTATCTTTTGTTTCAATCTTTTCAACTATTCTCCATCCTTTAATTATTTCAACTTTTCCCTTTGAAATAAATTCACCTGGTACATTTTCACAATTAACCTTTAAAGTAATCTTTGTTTCTTCAAATTCTGTTACAGGCATAAATTGCATTATAAATCTATTCTTTATCGCTGTATACACTTTTTCTTCATCAGCACTTAATCCCTTTGGCATGATATATGTTGGAGTTATAGCACTATGACTTTCTACCTTCGAACTATCAAATACTCTTTTGCTTTTAATAAATTTAATTTGATCTTCATAGGGCAATCCCCTTTTTAAAGTTTCTAATACTCTTTTTGCTCTCTCTTCCAAACTTTCTTCAAGTACTACACTGGCTGTCCTGGGATAAGTAATAAACTTCTTTTCATAAAGGCTTTGAGCAACCTTTAGAACCTTATCCGAAGTCCATCCTTTATATTTACTTGTTACGTATCCTTGTAGATTCGACAAATTGAATAGCGGCTGTGGAAATTCTTTTTTCTTCTCAATTTCTTTATCTGTTACTATACCACTTTTTCCACTCAATACTTTGCTGATTATATCTAAGTACTCTTTCTTTTCAAACTTTTCACTATTATTTTCATAGTAAAGAGTTTCGAATTCAATATCATCCTTTGATTTATAATTAGCAACTAATTTATAATATGAACTTTCTTGAAAATTTTCTATTTCCTTATCCCTATCATATATTATTTTAAGTGTAGGTAATAAAACTCTTCCTATGTTCAATGTTTTTCTCTCTTTATCATTCCCGCCATATCTTAAAGTTGCAACTGAAGTTAAATTTATTCCTATAATCCAATCAGCTAATTGTCTTCCTATACCAGCATCTTGTAATGGCTGCATTTCTGAGTTCAACTTTAAGCTCTTCATACCTTTTTTCACTTCATCTTCAGTCCATTCGTTCAGTAAAAGTCTATAGATTGGTTTATCAATATTATAATGAATAAACAATTCATCAGCGATAACCTGTCCTTCTCTATCGAAATCTGTTGCAGATATTATTCCATCAACATCTTCTCTATCTATCAGGCTTTTTATTATATTAATTTGCTTTTCTGCACCTTTATCTACGATAGCCCTGTTGTAGCCATCGCACTTAATCTTATACTTAAAATCCTCTGGGATAAAAGGGAATTTATCCATTCTCCAGCCTATCATATTTTCATCATAATCTTTTGCATCAAACAATTGTAATAGATGACCAAAGGCCCATGTAACTAAATACTCACCTCCATCAAAATATCCATCTCTTCTTTTTTTTATTTCAAAAGCATCTGCAATATTTTTAGCAACAGAGGGTTTTTCAGCAATAATAACCTTCTTCATACTTTTCTCCTACTTTTCTAAAATAAATATTATTTACATTCTTATCTAACTTTACCATTTTATCTGATTTGTGTTCATAATTCAAACAATAAATACTGTTTCTATTTTTGAAGTTATTCCATTCAGATACACACATATATATTGTCACATCTTCCATTTGAAATTAATAAGGCCCCGGTTAAGGAGCCTTTTGTGCTTTTAAATTATACTACATTTTTAGAAATTATTCAAAAAAACTTATAGGGTTTCTTTACTATGCCTCATTTAGGAGCCAGATAAAAAAGTTTAACGTACCTGCGTAAATAAGCCATAAAAGATATGGGGGCAGAAGAAATCCTGCCAGCTTATCTGTTTTCACGAAATTTATAAATGTAATGACCACCAGAATAAATAAGAAAATCAATTCCATAAAGGCTATCCCATAGAGCCTGAAACTGAAGAATAAAAAAGACCATAGAAAATTCATCAGCAGCTGCAGATAATAGAAAAACAACGCAGAGGCTGAATCTCCGCCACTTTCACCTATGAGATAAATTCTATAGGCAGCTAATCCCATTAATATATATAATATTGTCCATACAATTGAAAAAATCCAGGATGGAGGTGAAAAAAATGGTTTTATAAATTTATCGTATTGTCCTAAAGTATTGCTTATAATGGCGCCTGTGATTCTTCCGCCTGCTAAAGGAATAAGAATATGGAAAAGGAGAGGAACAAACTTAAATTTTCCATTTACTCTTAACGGATTAGTCACTATAAATCACTCCTAAATATTCTCATTTATTATTAATATATACTTCAATTCTGTATTTATATGTTATAATTTTCTAAGGACTATTGAATTTAAAGGTGGTAATATTATGAACATTTTATTAGCAGAAGATGACAAAGATATAAGGGATTTAATAAGCCTTCATCTTTCAACGGAAGATTTTCAAGTTTTTCTTGCTGAAGACGGCCGGAAAGCTATTGAATTATTTGATAACAATACTATAGATTTGGCTGTGCTTGATGTAATGATGCCCTTTTATGACGGGTTTGAGGTTCTTGAACATATAAGGAAAACAAGTGAAATTCCGGTGATTTTTCTTACCGCAAGAGGAGATGATAATGATAAGATACTGGGATTAGGCTTAGGGGCGGATGATTATATGGTAAAACCTTTCAGCCCTATTGAACTTAAGGCAAGAATAAATGCCCAGCTCAGGAGATATTACAAGTATTCAGCCGGAAAGCTGAAAAACACAATAAAGTTAGGATATCTAACTCTTGACAAGGAAAGCTGCCAGATATACAGGGAAAATACCCTTCTGGAGCTTAATGCAAAAGAGTATAAAATCTTAGAACTTCTGATTGAAAATCCCGGAAAGGTATATACCAAAAAACAGATTTATGAATCAGTTTGGGATGATGCCTATTATGGAGATGACAATACCATAATGGTTCATATGAGTCATATACGTGATAAAATCGAAAAGGACTCAAAGAAACCAGTTTATCTTAAAACCATAAGAGGAATAGGCTACAAGATGGAAAGGATTGAGTAATATTGAGATTTCTTAAGCTTAAGAAAAAGAAAACCCTTGCAAATCTCCTTATGAAAAATTACATAATATCCTTTATCCTTATGTTTTTTGTTTTGGTTTTATCTGTAATTATAAGCGGACTGATAGGTATGTTTTATTTTAAAATTGATTTTACTGATCCTACTTCTCCGAAAAACTTCATAATGGATGACTACACTGAAATAGATACCTCCTATATAGAAAACCTTGGGGGGTTCATGGTTATTGTTGACAGCAGCAACAGCATAGTCTATAGACGTGGTGAGGTCGCACAACCCTTTGATAAAGAATCAATTTCTTTATCTGAAATTAATACCCTGGTAAATGCAAATGAAAAGGAAGTGAATTTTATCTTTGAGACAAGAAAGAAAAATTCACCCTATATATACAGGACTGCTTACAGTTCAAAGGGAAACTTCCTCATGGTGCTGGCCATTCCTTCCACAAAATATAATGAAATTGAAGTTGCTCCTAAAAAACTTTCAGTAAGCCAATTTATATTGATTTCTGTAGGAATTTTTTTATTAGTTTTTCTTTTGGTATTTTATGTTTACTCAAGGTTAACCTCTTCGTATTTTCTTACTCCTTTAAAAATATTGACCTATGGTGCCAATAAACTGGCAATGGGTAATTACGGTACGAGAATAAACCTTACCAGCAAAAATGAATTCAGGAATCTTGGAAATGCTTTTAATATAATGGCTTCAAAAATCGAGGAAGAGACAAAATTGAGGCAAAGGTCCGAGGAAGCCAGAAAAAGGCTGATTCTGGATATATCCCACGATCTAAAAACCCCCCTGGCATCTGTTCTTGGATATTCAGATTATCTGATACAGAACCCGGACCTTCCTAAAGAGGATATGATAAAATATCTGTCAGTAATAAAGAGGAATTCTGAAAGATCCAATAATCTTATCCGCGATCTCTTTGAATTTTCTAAGCTGGATTCCTGGAATTTTACACTTTCCCTTAAAAAGCAGGATATCTGTGAATTTTTAAGAGAATTTATAGCCTCCTACATTCCTATTCTTGAGGAAAAAGGGTTCAATTATGATTTCGATATACCTGAGAATGAAATAATTCTGCAGTTTGACAGTGAAAGTTTAGACAGGGCTTTAGGTAATATAGTGAATAACAGCATAAAATATAATCCTTCAGGTACAACTTTAAGAATATCCTGTTTTGTTAGGGACAATTATGTAAATATTGTCATTTCTGATAACGGAGTGGGTATTCCGAAAGAGGATGCTGAAAGTATGTTCGATCCTTTCAGAAGGGGAGACAAGGCAAGAACTTCAGAGAATGAGGGAACAGGATTGGGACTCGCAATAACCAAAACCATAATATCAAAGCACAATGGCTTTATCACTTTAAACAGTGATATTAATAAGGGCTGCGAATTTGTAATCAGGATTCCTTTATACAATTCAACACAAAAATAATGTTCAGATAATAAGGGGTTGTTGCAAATCTAGATTTCTAGAGGAGCAACAACTCTTTTTTTTGTAAATATTGGTACACAAGGGATTAAGTCAATTAACCCAATTATTAGATCTGTTGGTTGGATTTATTTTTGGGTACACTTAATAAGCC
>JBEHWK010000080.1:0-15994 GCA_040217795.1 Clostridiaceae bacterium | reverse complement strand
AATGCTGCATAGATTTTTAAAGTTAATATTACTTTAAAAGTAAAGGAATTAAGCATTGTTTTAGTTTTTTGTTGTAATTGAAATATTCTGCAAAGAATATGGAAATTAGATTAAAAAATATATTCAAAATTTTAATTTATAAGGTTACATAACCTTGAAGGGGGATTTTATGAAAGTTGTACTTTTAGCTGGAGGATTTGGAACACGTATTTCGGAGGAATCACATTTAAAACCAAAGCCAATGATTGAGGTGGGAAATATGCCTATTCTATGGCATATAATGAAGATTTATTCACACTATGGGTTTAATGAGTTTGTTATTTGTGGTGGGTATAAACAACATGTGATAAAAGAATGGTTTGCAGAATATTTTCTTCATACAAGTGATATTACATTTGATTTTACTCAGGGTGATAAAATTATTGTCCATAACCAACACTCAGAACCTTGGAAGGTAACTGTTGTGGATACAGGTTTGAATACTATGACAGGCGGACGAATTAAAAGAGTGAGAGAGTACATTGGTGATGAGCCTTTCTTCTTAACATATGGTGATGGGGTTTCAAACGTTGATATTGAGAAAGTTTTAGAGTTTCACAAAGAAAATGGAAAATTAGCGACATTATCAGCTATACAACCAGAAGGCCGTTTTGGAGTACTAGATATTGATGAAGAAGCAATTAAATCTTTCAGGGAAAAAAGTCGTGATGACATGGGGTGGATTAATGGAGGATTTATGGTTTTAGATCCAAAGGTCATTGATTACATTAGTGATGATAGCACAGTATTTGAAAGTGAGCCGTTAGAAAGACTTGCTCACGACAATCAACTTATGTGCTATAAACACGATGGTTTTTGGCAGTGTATGGATACGCTAAGGGATAAAGAAAAACTAGAAAAGTTATGGGCATCTGGACAAGCACCATGGAAGATTTGGAATGATTGAACCTAGTTGATGCTAATAGATAACAATATTATCCATTGAGTATATATAGGAGGTTTATTTTGGATACTAATTTTGATTTAAGTTTTTATAAAGGGAAAAAAGTATTTGTAACAGGTCATACCGGATTTAAGGGATCGTGGCTTTGTAAAATGCTTATTAATGCAGGGGCTATAGTAACGGGATATTCATTAGAACCGCCTACAAACCCTTCACTTTTTGAAATTGCAGACATAGAAAGGGATATGAAATCAATAATCGGAGATATCCGTGATTATGAATCTTTAAAGAAGGCTTTTGATGAAGCACAGCCTGAAATTGTTCTTCATCTTGCTGCCCAGCCAATTGTTCGTGACAGTTACACAGCACCAGCTTATACATATGAGACTAATGTCATGGGTACTGTAAATATCCTTGAATGTGTAAGACTTTCAAGGGGAGTTAAATCCTTTCTGAATGTAACCACTGACAAAGTCTATGAAAATAAAGAATGGGAATGGGGATACCGTGAGAATGAACCTCTGGATGGATATGATCCATATTCGAATAGCAAGTCATGTTCTGAGCTTGTAACGCATAGTTATAAGAATTCTTTCTTCTCTGATGGTTCTGTTCCGATATCAACAGCTAGGGCAGGGAATGTGATTGGCGGAGGTGACTTTGCTAATGACCGTATCATTCCGGATTGTATAAGAGCTGCAATTGATGGTAGAGACATTATTGTGAGAAATCCATTTTCTACACGTCCTTATCAACATGTTCTTGAACCCCTATATGCATACTTAATGATAGCTGCTGCTCAGTATAAAGATGGCAAATACGCTGGGTGGTACAATGTGGGGCCAGATGAAGTAGACTGCTTCCAAACAGGGGCATTGGTTAATGTTTTCGTTGAAAAGTGGGGAGAAGGGATGAAATGGATAAATCAGTATGATGGAGGCCCTCACGAGGCTAATTTCTTGAAACTTGACTGTTCTAAACTGAAGAGTGTTTTTGGATGGAAACCACATTGGAATCTTGATAATGCAATACAAATGATTGTTGAATGGACTAAGTGCTGGATTGATGGTGAAGATGTAAGAAATTGCATGGATGATCAGATTGAAAAATTTTTATCTATAGAAAATTAGAGATGCTGGAAGAACTGCACTGGAAGTAATATGTTGCTGTATGTATTTAAGGTGGTGTTGGCTAAATATGAATTTACTAATTACGGGAGCTTTCAATTGGAAAGAAGAGCAAATAAAAGCGCTTAGTGAATGTGGATATAAAATATTTTACATTGAGAAAGAAGATGCTGACCTTTGTTTAGATGTATCAATGATAGATGCAGTAGTCTGCAATTATTTATTTGTACATCATGATATAGGTCTATTCAAAAATTTGAAAATAGTTCAACTACTTAGTGCAGGTTTAGATAGGATACCTATTGACTACGTGAATGAGCATAATATTAAGGTATATAATGCACGAGGAGTATACAGCATTCCAATGGCGGAATTTGCAATTTGTGGTGTGTTGCAATTGTACAAAAAGAGCCATTTTTTTGCTAGAAATCAAAAACACCATCACTGGGAAAAGAATAGGGAACTTGAAGAATTAACTGACAAGACAGTTTGTATTATAGGTACTGGTAGCATAGGAGTTGAGGTTGCAAAACGGTTTAATGCATTTACAGAAAACGTGATTGGTGTTGATTTGAATCCCCAGAGTAATGCACTTTTCAAGAAAATATATCCAATAGACCAGCTCAATAATGTTATTTCGACAAGTGATATTGTGATATTAACATTGCCATTAAATAATAATACTTACGGTATGTTTGATGAAACAAGGTTTTCGTATTTTAAGAAGAAATCTATTTTGGTTAATATATCCAGAGGTGGATTGGTTTCAGAAAAAGCACTTTTAAAAGAGTTAGATACAAATATTGCGGGTGCGGTATTAGATGTTTTTGAAGAAGAGCCTATGAATAAGGAAAATCCGCTTTGGGATCGAGATAATGTAATTATCACTCCTCATAATTCATTTGTTTCCAACAAGAATAATGAAAGAATGTGGAAGTTAATACTAGAAAATATGAAACATATAGAAATAGAATAGGAGGATGATAAGATTATGGGTAAGTTTAGGATTTTGGATTGTACCCTACGTGATGGGGGGTATGTAAACAATTGGGAATTTGGATATGAAAATATTATTGGTATAAAACAAAAATTAGAATTGTCAGGCCCTGATGTTCTGGAATTAGGATTTATGCGTAATGAACCTTACCAACCGAATCGTGCAGTCTATAATTCAGTAGATCAAGTAACTAAAATTATTGGAGAAAAAAGACCAGATAAAATTTATTCGGCTTTAATTGAAATGGCTAATTATTTTCCGCCTGAACTTTTAGCACATAGGACTCCGGAAGGACCAGATTTGATGCGATATTCATTTTGGAAAAGGAAATTAGATGATGCATATGATTATTGTAAGATTATTGTAGATAAAGGATATAAATTAGGTGTTCAGCCTACTCGAATTGAACAATATACAGATGAGGAATTTGCCTCCGTGTGTGAGCGATTTAGTGAGTTGAACCCATATGCTATTTATATTGTTGATACTTTTGGTTTGCTAAAGAAAAAAGATCTAATTCGTTATGCTAAAATTGCAGACGAGTATGTTAAACCGGGTATTCTAATTGGATACCATGCACACAATAATATGCAACAGGCGTTTTCAAACGCAACGACATTTGTTGAACTTGGTTTAAAGCATGATATCATATTAGACGCAAGTGTATATGGCATGGGACGAGGTGCTGGTAATTTAAATCTTGAAATGATTACAAATTACTTAAATGAGAATAATGGTACTAATTATAATTTAAAGCCGGTTTTTGAGATTTGGGATGAATATCTTCATGAGATTTATAACAAACTCCCTTGGGGATATGCTTTAGAATATTTTGTGGCAGCATCATTAGAATGCAATCCGAATTATGCTTCGTATTATATGGACAAGCCTGGTTTGAAGATAAAAGATGTCTATGAAATTTTCCAAAGTATCCAGGGGGCTGATAAATATCTGTATTCAAACGAGAAAGCGGAGTATTTTTATAATAATGTGAGAGGACTTTAAGAGTATGAAGAATGAATTTCGATTGACTCAATATGCTGCAATAGATTGTGTTAAATTTTTGTGTGCAGTATTAATTATTAATTCTCATTATATAAGTGAAAATGCAGTTGGAAGGATTAGCAAGTATATTGACTATGCATCGTCACTCTATATAATAGTTGTTCCATTCTTTTTTGTCTGCAGTGGTTTTTTTCTGTTTCATAAAATTTATATGAATACTGATAATAAAGGCGTTATTGTAAAAAAGTACCTTATTAGAATTTTAAAATTATATTTGGCTTGGTCAGCAATCTATGTAACCTTTAAACTTTTAAAGTTTTTCAGATTCGGGACTACAACCACAGAAGTTTTAAGTTATGTAAAAACGGTCATAGTATACTCAACATATAATACTATATGGTTTTTACCAGCTTTGTGTATTGGTGTAATTATTGTATATTTTCTAAATAATCATTTTGACATTTATAAGATAGTAGGTATTGGTATAATTATCTACACTATAGGTGCATTAGGCGCGAGTTATAATTTTTTACTAAATGAAGCTCCTGCTCTTAAGTCGGCATATGGTATGTATATACTTATATTTGAAACAACTCGTAATGGACTTTTTAATGGATTCCCGTTCGTTGCCATTGGTGCACTTATTGCAAAAGAAACAATAGTTAACACAAATCATAATAGTACTTTAAGAAATATTGTATTAATGATAGTTTTTGGATTTGGTTTTGTTTTAGAAGCGTTTATTATTAAAATTCATTTCTCTGCGGAAAATGCTAACACTATCTTATTGTTGTTGCCGTTTACGTATTTTTTTGTAAAGGCATGTTTGGATATTAAACTTCAATCAAGTAAATTATTAGTGTGGATGAGAAAAATGAGTATGACGATGTTTTTATGTCAAAGGTTATTTTTATCTGCCTTACCAGAATTGCTTCCTAATAGTTTTTTCAATACAATTCTAAAGGGTAATCCTTATATTGGACTTTTGTATATATTAACAATAACTATGATATGTTCGGAAATTATAATAACATTTTCTGGAAAAAACAAAATAATTAAGATGTTATGCTAATTGGTAATTATTAATATTTATGTTTTGCATCTGATTATTTAAAATGCAGTAAAAGTAGGATTGGTGATTATACATATTAAGATGATTAGTGTTTGGGTAAGTGTGTTGTTTATGAGCGGGGTATTATTCCCAATAATGTATTATTTAATTGCCCAGAAGGTATGGATGCTAGACATTTTATTTAGACCTCGAAAGTACTTAGAAATCAATAAAAAAATATGAAAGGATTGAATAAAGATGTATGTAATTTATCATAGTAGTGATTCTTTTGCATCAGTAACTGGTGTTTCAATAGCTTCGTTATTTGAAAACAATAGAGACGTAAAGCATATTCATGTTTTATATATTGAGCGGGGTATGAAAGATGAAAATAAAAGTATGCTTAAGTCATTGGCAAGTCGATATGATAGAACAATTGAATTTATAGATATGCCTAATTGGTCCGAACGTTTAGGAATTAAGTTACAATCTTGTAAAAGTGGATGGCTTGGGTTTGGTTATAATCGGTTATTTATAACAGATTTATTGCCACAAGATGTGGACAAAGCATTATATTTAGATTCAGATACAATTATTGAAGGCTCACTAAAAGAATTATGGTCTTTTGATATGGATGATTATTATTTGGCAGGCGTTGATGATTGTTTAAGCAGTACGTATAGAGAATTAGTAGAGATTGATGATTGTGGAACGTATTGTAATGCAGGAGTCTTGCTATTTAATGTCAAAAAGTGGAGAGAAGATAATGTTAAGCAGCAACTTATAGATAATGTTATTAGGAATAATGGATATTTTGTTTTTAATGAACAATCAATTTTGAATAGCGTATTTGCAGGGAAAATAAAAATTTTACCACAAGAATATAATATTAATTCGTTGGTTTATGCATTCAAATATCAAGAACTGATGAGATTAAGAAAACCCCAAAATTTCTCGTATACAAAAAAAGAGTATTATTTTGCTCGAGAGAATCCGATTATTACACACTTTACAGGTTGTTTTTTTATTGCAAAACGTCCATGGATAGAAGATAGCGATCATCCACATGCAAAAAATTTTTTAAAGTATAGAAATTTAACTCCTTGGAAGGGCGAACCGTTACAAATGGATACTAGAGATAAAACAAAAAAGATTTTAACAAGGGTTTGTCATATTTTGCCGAAAGGGATAATGATTATATTAGTTAACATATTATATAATTATATTCGACCTGTAAGTTTTATGAATAAAAAGTTAAAAAATCAAAATAATAGACTAGCTAGTAAAAGTCAATTAGTTTTTATAAAAAATTTTATTAGAGTATATGTAAAAAGTGTTTAATAATCTATTATTTTCATAAAATGAAAATTGAATCTTATGACTATATTATACAAGAGTATATATGAAAGGACTTTGCATATGAAGGTTGTAATTCTAATAGCTGATTCTAATAGTGCTTGTCCTGTGCCAGCTTCAAGGGGTGGTGCAGTAGCTACTTTAGTGGAACATATTGTAGAAATGAATAATGAGAAAAACAAAATTCAACTTGAAATAGTTTCATATTTTGATGAAAAGGCATACGAGCTTTCTAAAAATTATTCCAATATTGAGTTTAAGTGGATTCGTGTTCCTCCAATTATTAAGATTCTAGATAGCTGCATATTTTTTATCATGAAGACTGTTTTTAAAAAAGCAAAATCTATTTCATATCGCTCTACAGCTTCATTATTAACATATATATGGAAAACTTCAAAGTATATTAGCTGTAATGAGTATGATAAAATTGTAATTGAAAATAATGTTTTGCTTTTTTGGATTATGAAATTCCACAAAAATCATATTAAATTTAAAGGGAAATATTACTTCCACTTACATAATATCCCTAGAGTTTCTGGTAAATGCTTGACTCAAATTGCTGGTTGTAATAAATATATTTGTGTTAGCGATTTTGTTGCT
Source organism: Clostridiaceae bacterium (assembly GCA_040217795.1). Taxonomy (GTDB): domain Bacteria; phylum Bacillota; class Clostridia; order Clostridiales; family Clostridiaceae; genus Clostridium_T. The sequence continues at coordinate 8,915 of JBEHWK010000080.1, read as the reverse complement.
AGAACAATAACATCTAAAGATAGTGCTATAAATATTATTGATAAATCTAAAATTGCTATCATGTATAATTGCGTTGATACAAAAAAATTTAAAAACATGGCGCACGATGAAAGAATCCAACAATGGCGAAATAAATTAAATATTTCTCAAAATGATTTTTTACTAATTTTTGTAGGTAGAATCTCGAAGGAAAAAGGTGTAGATCATGTAATTAAAGCACTGCATTTATTAAAACATAAAAATGTTAAGTTAATTATTGTAGGTAATACATTTAATAGAGGAAAAATTAAAAGCGAATTTGAAGAAGAATTGCAAAAGTTAACACTTCCAGTTAGGGATAAAGTTATTTATACGGGATATATTCCTCAATCTGAATTGCCGATTTTATATTCGATGGCCAATGTTGCTGTGTTGCCATCTGTATGGGATGAACCTGCAGGATTGACAATGGTTGAAGCTATGGCATGCGGTATTCCGGTAATAACAACAAATGCTGGAGGAATACCTGAATATACTTCTGAAAATTGTAGTATAGTGTTAGATAATGATAATGAGTTATCACAAAATATTGCGAATTGTGTAGATCAATTGGTGGATAATCCCAATTTAGTTGATGGTATGATTAATAACTGTGTTGAGCATGTAAGAAAAAACTTTGATGTTGAAAATTATTTAGAAGATTTCATAGATATATTATCTTCTAAAAGCTAAAGGAAATATATGATTAATTTTTTTTATAGAAAGGATAAGTAATGAAAATGAATAATAAACTTGGAATTATGACATTTCACGCTGCTTACAATTATGGAGCAAATCTTCAAGCGTATGCACTACTTAAAACAGTAAATCAATTTTCAGATGCACAAATTTTGAATTTTAGACCTGAGTCACAATTTATGCGCGATAAGAAATTTAATATAAAACAGATTAGTAAAGTGTACCTAGCAAGAAAACTATATTATTTATGCAATTCAAAAAGCATAAGAAAACGAAATGAACTTTTTGAGAGATTTATTTCTGAAAAGCTTAATGCACCATTATCCGATGCTGTTCATGAATATGAATTAGAGGAGTACTCAAAAAATTTTGATATGATATTATGCGGAAGCGATCAAATATGGGGACGAAGTAGTAAGTTATATGACAGAACAATGGCATATTATATAAATTTCCCGTTTCATGGGAAAAGAGCATCTTATGCTGTTTCTTTTGGGGATAATTTAGATGAAGTTCGTAATGAAGAAGAAGAATTATTACCGTTGTTAAAAAAGTTTGATTCTATATCCTTAAGAGAAGCTGATGCGCAAAGGTATCTAAATGGAAAGGGAATAGAGGCTAAGGTTAATGTTGACCCTACAATGTTGATTAGCCAAGAAGAATGGAGTGAATTAGCAGGTTCTACACCTATTTGTGATAAACCTTATGTTTTATATTATACCGTTAATGCACGAGAATACTCTATAAAAATGGCGAATAAAACTTCAGAAATCCTTAACTTGCCTGTTATAAGTCTTACAATTCATCCTAAAATAGTTGGTAAAGGATTTATTAATAAGATAGAAGCAGGTCCTATTGAATTTTTAAACTATCTTAAATTCGCTGATTTTGTTGTAACTAATTCTTTTCATGGTACTATTTTTTCTGTTATATTTGAGAAGCCGTTTGTTGCTGTATTTGATAGCAAAGATGGTAAATTAATTAGAGAAGATAGAAAGGCGAATATTCTTGAAATGCTTGGTTTAGATTCGCATATGGTAAAAAAAGAAAGTGATATTGATATTGATTTTTATAAAAATTATGATTTTAAGTATGCAAAAATGAAGTTAGAAACTTTAAAGAACGATTCAATCAATTATTTAAAGAGTATTAATATAAATGAGTAATTTAATAGTATATAAAAGAAATGCTTTTTAATAGAATATTGATGATAATTTGAGTTGTAGTGCTATACTTTGATAAACAAAAACAAGAGTATTGGGAAGTGTAAGTTATCATACGGGAGCAGACTATGTTAAGGAATAACTGACATTTATCTCATTGATAAACTCAACAAAGGAATTTTGCGCTATGATTCTGTTAGATATTAAGAAAGATTAACTCTATTTACTAACTTGATTTTGTTAAACATGGCAATATAAGAATAAGTGAGTATATGAAAGAAAATTAAAGATTATAGAGGAGAGTATTAGTATGCCAATAAATTTTAATTTTTCACAAAATTGTTGTGGATGCCATGCGTGTGTGAGTATTTGTCCAAACAATGCAATTACAATGGAGATTGATAATGAAGGCTTTAGTATGCCGGTAATTGATAAATCATTATGTACTGAATGTAATTTATGCAATATAGTGTGTCCACATGAGAATATAAGTAAAGAAAATAAGTTTAATGATGATGATGTATGTTTTTGTGCTTATCCTAAAAATATAGATGAATACAAAACATATACATCTGCAGGTGTTTTTAGTGTACTTGCGCAATCTGTATTAGAGGATGGCGGGAAAGTTTGCGGTTGTGTATGGGACAATAATATGGTAGCTAGGCATGTTTTAACAAATGATGTTAATTTAGTGAAAAAAATGTCGAAATCAAAGTATGTACAAAGTGATACTTCGGGTATATATGGTGAAGTAAAGAAAAACTTACAGTTAGGCACAAAAGTATTATTTAGTGGTACTCCTTGTCAGGTTGCTGGATTAAAATGTTTTTTACAAAAGCAATATGATAACTTGATTACATGTGCCATTGTTTGCCATGGAACTCCATCTCCTGCTATATGGAATGCATATAAAGAATGGTTAGAAAATAAACATAACTCAAAAATGATAGATGCAAATTTTAGATATAAGGATAAGTATGGGTGGATTTCACCATATTCTAAATATGATTTTGAAAATAATAAGAGTTTAAAGTTATTAAGCTTCACAGATGATATGTATGTTATAGCATTTGCTGCAGATTTTTTTCACCGTAATAGTTGTTATAATTGCCATTATAAATGTACAAACAGTGATGCAGACTTAATAATTGGAGATTTTTGGGGCTGTTCTCAGAAATTACTTGAATATAGTAAGAATAGAGGTATAAGTGCCATAATTATTCATTCAAAATTGGGACAAGAAGCATGGAATGGAATTTCAAATAAGTTTAATACTGAGAAACTTACATTTGAACAAATTTACCGTGAAAATTTACCTATGATTCGACCTGTTAGGTATAAAAAAAGCAGAGAATTAGTTTTTCAAAAATTTAGAAACAACGATCCAATAGAAAAGATTTTAATGTTAGCCAATAATAGAAATATAAAAATTAAAAAAGTTTTATATAAATTACATGTTTTTGAGTTTTTAAAACGGTATAAATATAAAAGAAGTCATTAATAGGGAGAAAAAAGATATGAAAAATGAAACTATAAGTATTATTGTTCCTATATATAATGCTGAAAAAACTCTAGATAGGTGTTTGAAAAGTTTGGTAGAACAAACATATAGTGGTTTGCAAATTTTATTAATTGATGATGGTTCTAAAGATAATAGTTATCAAATATGTGAAGCTTGGGCAAAAAAGGATAATCGAATACAAGTAGTTAGGCAAAAAAATTCTGGTGTTTCTGCAGCACGTAATCGAGGAATTGACATTGCTACAGGTAAGTATATTACTTTTGTAGATGCAGATGATTACTTATTTGACAAAGCTTGCGAAGCTATGTTGTCTAGTTTGATAAAAGAATCGGTTGATATTGTTATAGGAAATAAAGTATTTTTAATAAATAACAAAATATTTAATAATAAGTTGTATAAAAAAGATTTAATTATACGAGAAAATAATAAAGATTTATTTGAACTCGATATGTTTACATATCGCTTTGATGATCTAATGAATAAAGTTGAATATTTATCATGCGGGGTTACAGCCAAATTGTTTAAAAAATCACTTATTGATAAGTATAGATTACGTTTTTTAGAGAATTGTCATTATGGAGAGGATGTATTGTTCAATCTTCATATATTAGAAAGTGCAAAGAGGGTAGCTTATATTAATAACAATGTATATTGCTTTTGTGTTAATCAACAATCATCTACTAGACAATACAAAAAGTTTTGGTTAGAATCACAAAAAATGTTTATTAAGAATATTGATGAGTTTATTAACAAATATAATAAAGATGAAAGATTTTCTCAAGCATCTCTTATGATGAAAGCGACTCGAGTATCTGCGTTAGGAGTATCATACTTTTTTCATCCAGATAATCCTGATTCATTTAAAGAGCAATATAAACAATTTATTGCTTTTATTAATGATGAGAGTTATAAACATGCTATTAATCATGTAAAATATAAATTACTAAACAGAAATCAAAAATTTATTATAACTTTTCTAAGATTAAAGTTATCAGTGATTTTTGCATTAATTTGTAAATATAAAAATTACAGATCAAGGAATTAGGCCTATGATTTGGGTGCGGGGTGATTTTTATGAGCACATTTAAAACAAAAAGTATATACGATTATAAGATTTTATATATTTTTGCTACGTTAATTTTTTTTCGTCCGGGAGTTGTAAATTTTTTATCTCCTACATTTGATATGATATATAAACAAGCAACATTAGGTTTTGTAGCTTTATTAATTATATTGTGCTTATTAGATAGAAAACATATAAAGGTTATTTCATTACTAGTGGTCAGTTTTAGTGTAATTATAATTTCCACATATATGAATAATCTAAATTATGAACAAGTTATTTATGTTTTTATGGGTATTGTAGGTTTTTGCATATACTGTTATTTGGGTATAAATCATAATTTAAAACTGTTTATAAAGTGTAGTTTTTATGTTTTGGCGGTTATGATTGTTATTAATTTGATTTTATTTATAAATAATCCTGATGGGTTATTTATAACTGATTATTATGGTGCGAGATATCATTTCTTTGGGAATAAAAATAATTTTTTGAGCTATATTTTCCCGGAATTAGTTTTTGTAGTGTTTGCGTTGAAATTAGGAATTGAAAGAAAAATTATTTTATTTAGTGTAGCATTGATATCAGTTATAACTATAGTATTAAGCAGTTCAAGTAGCAGTATATTAGTAGTATTTTTTTATTTATTTTTCTTTTATTTAGATTATAAAAAAGATGGAATCAATAAGCTTAACTATAATAGAAGTATATTTATATATTTATGTTTATTTTTCTTGATAGTGATTTTTAGATTACAAAGATTGTTTTCATTTATTATAGAAGATATTTTAAAAAAATCATTAGACTTCAGTAACAGAACAGAGATTTGGGATGTTGCAATTAGTATGGTAGCTCAAAAGCCATTTATTGGTTATGGTGCGGATTTTGAAAATGGGGTAGTTAGAATACTAAATACATATTATTATGGTCACAATCTTTTTTTAGAGATTATGCTTAGTGGTGGAGTAACTTCATTATTTTTCTTTATATTAGCAGTTAATAGTGTAAGAAAAAAGGTAATGAAGACAAATATAAAAATAAATTCTACAATTGCTTGGATTACAATGTCATTTTCTCTTGCGACTCTTACTGAAGCATTTTTTACTACTAAACCATTATATTTGCTGCTAATGATAGCATATTGTAGTAATTCCATTGAAAAATATATTACAGAGCATAATAGTTTTTATATGACATAACGATTAATTTTAAAAATAAAAAATTGTAAAGAAGAGGGAAAAAATGAAACTTATAAAAAATTATATGTATAATATTACTTATCAAATGTTGATGATGCTCTTACCTCTTATTACGGCACCATATGTAGCAAGAGTACTTGGTGCAGAAAATGTTGGTATCTATTCCTATTCATTTTCAATTGCATGTTATTTTGTAACAGTAGCGCAGTTGGGAATTATAACATTTGGAAACAGATCTATTGCAGCTTGTAATGGCGATAAGAAAAAAATTAACACAACTTTTTCTGGAATTTTTTGTATTCAAGCCGTTATGGCGGTTTTCATATGTATTTTATACTTATTATTTGTAATTATATTTGTAGAGGAAAATAAACTGATTTTTTATATTCAATTTTTATATGTAGCATCTTCGTTAATTGATATTAGTTGGTTATTTTTTGGTCTTGAAAAGTTTAAAATTACCGTTACCCGAAATGCAATGATTAAAATATTGACTGTTATACTTACATTTATTTTAGTAAAAAAACATGGAGACTTATGGATATATACTACTATATTAGCTATTGGTACTTTTTTAGGTCAACTTTCTCTTTGGATGCATTTTCACAAAAATGCTAAGTTTATAAAGATTAAATTAAAATTAGTTTTAGCATACATAAAACCAATTGTTATTTTATTTATACCCACAGTTGCGGTAAGTGTATATCGTATTATGGATAAAATAATGCTGGGATATATGAGTGAAAGTTTATCTCAAGTTGCTTTTTTTGAGTATTCAGAAAAATTTATGGCTATATGTCTTGGGTTTATTAATGCATTAGGAATTATTATGATTCCTCGTGTTTCAAAAATGTTAGCTATTGGCGAAAGAGAGCAAGTTTTAAAATACATTAGAATTTCTATGTATGCAATTTCATTTGTTGCTTCAGCTTTTGCGTTTGGACTTACTGCGGTGTCTCCAGTTCTTGTTCCTATTTATTATGGAATTGAATACATGCAGTGTAGTAATATTATCCCATTATTTTCGGTTTCTTTAATTATAATTTCGTGGGCTAATGTAACAAGGTCACAATATTTAATACCATCTGGTAAAGACAAAGAATATATTATAGCTACCTGCACGGGAGCGGTAGTAAATTTAATGGTTAATCTAGTATTAATTCCGAAATTTGGAGCAGTGGGGGCTGCGATAGGTACAATTTTTGCAGAATTGTCTGTAGCAACAATACAGACTTATTTGTTGAGAAAGGAGTTACCGTTTAAAACGTATGCTAAGAGTTGGATTTTTCCAATTTCACTTGGTGCAACAATGATGGTCTTAGTGCGGTTATTTGCATCTTTAGTAGGTTTAAGGATAAGCATTAAATTATTATTATTAGAATGTTTAGTAGGGAGTGTATTCTTTATTGTATCTACTATAATATATATGATATATACAAATAACCCATTATTAAAGTACGGATTAGCACAAATTAAAAATTTAAAGAACAAATATAAATTAGTAGAGCAGAACTAACTTATGTATCTTTATATCATAGTATAATTTTTTATTATTATAGGTGTTTTATCTTCTATTGTGTACTATAACGGTGCACAAAAAATTAAGTATTTTGAGTATCTATTTTATTCTAACAAATATTTTTTTAATAAAAATTAGAGTACATCTGAAAACACAAGCCTTATTCCTATTCAAGATGCCTGCTAAAAACGATTGACTTAAGAGTGTATTAAGCTTTCCTTTATTAAAATAGAAATGGTTTAGACATATCTTTATTAGCTAGGAGCTGACTTTCAGCCACCTCCTAGCACCGCAGGGGTCCAAATTTTTCCATAGGCAAGCAGGATGAGAGTAATTAAGTTAATTGTCTCATTTAATTTTTCAACATTTTGATAGTAAGAAGTAGATTCAAAGTAGCTCATTTTTCAGTAATTGAAGAAATTGTAAATAATCATAGAAAGTAAAAGTTATATTCTGGATTGTAAAAGGAGAGGGATAAAATGAGAGTAAAAAAAGCAATAATCCCGGCAGCAGGCCTGGGTACAAGATTTCTGCCTGCAACAAAAGCACAGCCAAAGGAAATGCTGCCAATAGTTGATAAACCCACTATACAATATATTATTGAGGAAGCTATAGCTTCAGGTATAGAAGAGATATTGATTATTACCGGAAGAAACAAGAAATGTATCGAGGATCATTTTGACAAATCAGTTGAATTGGAAATGGAACTTGAAAAGAACGGCAAGGATGACCTTCTAAAAATAGTAAGGGATATTTCCGATATGGTTGATATACACTTTATAAGACAGAAAGAGCCAAAGGGTTTGGGACATGCTATACTTTGTGCTAAAACCTTTGTAGGGAATGAACCTTTTGCAGTATTGCTGGGAGATGATGTGGTATACAGTGAAAAACCATGTCTGAAGCAATTGATGGACTGTTATGATGAATACAAGACTTCCATATTAGGTGTACAGACGGTTGATGAGAAAGATGTAAGCAAGTATGGAATAGTAGATGGCATAAACATTGAAGGCAGAGTATATAAGGCTAAGAATTTGGTGGAGAAACCAAGTGTTGAGGATGCTCCAAGCAATGTTGCTATCTTAGGAAGATACATAATAACACCGCAGATTTTTGATATTCTTCAAAATACAGAGCCTGGAAAAGGCGGAGAGATACAGCTTACTGATGCATTGAAAGAGCTTATTTCCCGTGAAGCTATGTATGCTTATGATTTCGAAGGAAGAAGATATGATGTAGGGGACAAGCTGGGATATCTTCAGGCAACTGTGGAATATGCCTTAAGAAAAGAGGATCTGAGAGATTCCTTTATTGAGTATATCAATTCAACAATAGGGAACCTGTAATGAAACTTAACTTATGCATGCTGAATTCTTCGAGAATTGAAAGAAGAAGCAGCTTGCATAAGTTAATAGTTGAATTTGGTTCCCTATAAGGAAACTTTCAATAAATAAGCATTGGAGGGTCAGCTTTAAGTGTAAGTTACTCATTGACACATAAAGTTGACCCTCTGTGATAATATTCTTGAATGTTATAAAAGAGGAGTAAGGATGAAAAGATTAATTATAGTTTTATGCCTGTTCTGGTTCGCTTTTATATTCTATATGTCAGGTACACCGGGTACGGAATCACATCAGGAAAGCTCTAAAGTAGTGAGTATTATAAGTGAAAATAAAAATCCAAGAATATCTCTGAACAATAAGAAAATTTATTTAGATACTATTGTAAGAAA
>JBEHWK010000079.1:0-15996 GCA_040217795.1 Clostridiaceae bacterium | reverse complement strand
CCTTTGGCCTTAAGAGAGTTTTCTAACGCTGCAGAAACAACTCCTGTACCGCCTAAAATGTAGATATTTTTTGCTTCCAGTCTTGCTATTTCATTATTTGTAAAATCCGGAAGATAATCTGCATTAGTAAGAAGAATTGGTGCATCCTTCAGATGTGCAAAAGGAACCCCTATTAATGCATCTGCAAACCCCTGTCCATTTACAAGAACAACATTAGCAGAGGTTGCCCAGCCTGATGCACTTACTTTGGCTGCAGTTTCAAATCTGTCAATACCTCCATATCTGACTGGGTTTATAGTTGTGTTGGCAGAGGGTTTTGTAAAGGCCTTTAAACATACATTTGCACTGCTGTCAACTGAATGTATATCCTCCCAGCTTGTTGAAGCGCCAAAACTGTCGGAGCTGCAAAAGCTTTCTCCTGAATTGGATGAAGCAGCATCTGAATAGCCTGGAATTGAACGTTCAACCGGTATAGGATATCCATAACCCGGTGTTGTAAGTTTAACTATTACTGCAAAATTCTTTCCAGCTGTGAGAGTTTCCGTTGAATTCAGTTTAATTGTGTGATAACCAGGAAGGCTGATTACGCCTGAGCCTTTTAAGGTACGTGAATTAAGACTGCTTGTACCAGTGTAGTTACTGGAGACATAAACTGAATAACCGGAGTTAACAACTGGTGTATAAAAGCTGACTGCTGATAATTCTTCATTGGAACTTGCTGTAAACACATTTGCAAACCATGCGGTATCAGTATTAGTCGTGAATCCAAAACTTTGGACCCAGCCTAATGGATCATATTGATATACTCTGCTGTAGTTTTTTGAATCCTCAGCTCCATTAAAAACTGAATTATTAAAAAATGCACTTGCATCATAAAATGAAATGTAGAAGTACCCGTTTTCACCAAAGGAGGTTCCCCAGCTGTTTTTAATTATAAAAGCCCCGTTTCCTGCTGGCATTTTACCAGTATTGTTATCTAAAAATTTATTCCTGTCAAAATTTTCATCCCATCCGACTATTGTAACTGCATGGTTAATATAATCTTTATTTGATTTATAATAGGTCTTGTTAGTGGAATTGTAGCAGTTATTATCCCAACGCATAGTTGTGTATATTGCCCCATATGTCATTAATGCACTTTTTAAGGTGCTGTTGTCCCAAGGACCTGTTCTTCCTGGTATGAAAAGAACTTCCTGAATGTGTTTTTGAACAGTTTTATCAATAGGAGATGAAGTTGATGAAGGATTATAGGGGTCATCACTTTCATTTATCGGTCCGCTCCATCTGGCCAGATACGCAGTAGACATACTATCGTTTCCACCATAGTTAGGATCATAACTGAAACCACTGTTATTTTTCAGATTGTTCTCGGAAAAGTCCCTTCTTTCTGTGGGAAGCAGATTTGATTCCAAGGAACCATAAGTTGCAAATGCCCAACATGAGCCAGAGAAGGATTGGTCCTTTACAGAAGAAACCTTCCCGCTTGTCCTTAAATCAAAACTGCTTGGAAATGATGCTTCAGAAGCCATTGATTTACTTGAGTCAGGAAGTTTTAAAGGTGCCGGAACTTCTCCAAGAATTCTTTTTTTGCCAGAAGCATCAATTATAGTGAAAGCAGAAGATGATTTGTTTTTTTGATAATTAATAAAGTCCGGGTTTACCGGTGCTTTATTACCATTAAAATCAGTGACAGCGGCACTTCCGGTAATAACCCTATTAGATAACACCAGTGATAAGGATATTGAGCAAGCAACAATGCCAATTAGCAGCCTGTTTCTTTTCATTTCTAATACTCCTTTAACTCTATAATTCTTTCTGCTCTACACTATCTATTTTTCCATTTTCGCTAACATCAACTGTAAAGGTTTTAGTTTCAATTGCTGCTTTCTCACCTTCCCAAGGTCTGTAGTATTTAAAGGTAATTACTACAACACCTTTTGTTTTTCCTTTGAATACCCATACATGTTTTCCTGCAGCACCAACTACACCTGTACTTTTGCTGCTTATATATTCATCCCTCTGAAGTTCTAATATTCCATCCTTGTCCATTTTATATTTCCAGCTGTACCCGGTTGAAGGGTTCTCTTTCAGTGTAATAGTTAATTTGTTATCAGTAATCTGAGATTCTGAAGGCAATGGCTTGTCCACTGCTACATTCTTTCCTGGTGAACACCCTCCTAAGCTAAAAAAACTAAGAATTAACAATATAAATACAGATTTTGTTAATATATTTCTTTTCATAATTACTAATTTCACCTCCTGGTTCACTATAACCAAGATATTCCAATTGGGCATGCATTATTCATAAAACACTGAATTTCAATAAAAATACCCCAGGGGTGGTTCCATATATTGGGGCCACCCCTGGGGTATTTTGTTACAATTTTACTTTTTTATTTTAATATTCCGCCCTCAATTACAAGGCTTTCTTCAAATTCTGGACCATAAACAGATTTTAAGGTTTCATCATAAGCTTTGTGTACAAAGTTTTCTTTTCCAAGAGTCTCAAGCTCAGTATTGATCCAATTCAGAAGTTCTGTATTGCCTTTAGTTACAGCCGGAGCAATTGTGTCCTGGCTTCCAAGTGATGGTACGCCAACTGTAAAGCCTGGATTTTCCTTAGCCCATGCAATTACTTCTGTATTATCACTTACAATGGCATCGCCGCGTTTGTCTTTTAGTGCCTGGAATATTTCAGAGTACTGCTCGTATTTTACCAACTCAATATCCGGATAATTTTTTGTAAGGAAAGTTTCAGCAGTTGTTCCTTTTGCCACTATAACTTTTTTACCTTTTAATTGATCCACAGATGTGATTTTAGCGCTGTCTGGTGAAACTATTCCAAGAGCTACTTTCATGTAAGGGTTTGCAAAATCCACTTTTTGTTTTCTTTCATCTGTAACAGTAAAGTTAGCCATTATAATATCAACCTTTTTGGATTCAAGATAAGATACTCTGCTTGCTGCATCAACCAATACAAATTCAACCTTGGATTCATCTCCAAGAAGATCCATTGCAAATCTCTTAGCAATATATACATCAAAACCCTGATTTTTCCCATTTGAATCTACAAAGCCAAATGGAGCTTTGTCGCTGAATACTCCTATTTTAATAGTCCCACGTTTTTTTATATCCGCAATAGAACCTGCTGTGGCACGTGAAGAATCATTGTTCGCTGCTGTTACTGATTTAGTGCAGCTTACAAGTCCTCCTATCGCTATAGTTGTGGCAATCAGAGCTGCCATAATCTTTTTAACTTTTTTCATAATTCTTCATCCTCTCATTTATAACTAATATTGGAATATATTCAAAAAGTGCTTAGCACGTTCAGTCTTTGGATTTGTAAAGAATTCATCCGGTTCAGATTCCTCACATATTTTCCCTTCATCCATAAATATTATCCTGTCTGCAACAGAATGGGCAAAGCCCATTTCATGGGTTACAATAACCATAGTCATTCCTTGCTTGGCCAATCCTAATATTACATCTAAAACTTCTCTCACCATTTCTGGATCAAGAGAGGCAGTAACTTCATCGAAGAGAATTATTTCAGGATTCATGCACAGAGCCCTTACTATAGCTATTCTCTGTTTCTGACCTCCCGAAAGCTGACGGGGATAAGAATCTTTTCTATCCAGCAATCCCACTCTGTCTAAAAGCTCTTCTGCCTGGGCAAGTACCTGAGTCTTGTCCCTTTTCTGAACCTTCAAAGGACCAAGAAGTATATTTTCTATGACTGTCATATGAGGAAACAGCTCATAGTTTTGAAATACCATGCCTATTTTCTCGTGAATTTTCCTCCAGTCAGTATTTTTATCTGTAAAACTTATATCATTAAATTTGATATCTCCGCACTGAATTTTCTCAAGACCATTAAGGCACCTTAAAAAGGTGCTTTTGCCGCATCCTGAAGGGCCCAGCACCACCAGAACCTCACCCTTATGAAGGTTTAGGTCAACACCCTTCAGTATTTCTTTTCCTTCAAACTCTTTATGAATACCCTGTATTTCTAGTAAAACGGGATTGTTGTCTTTACCCATCACTTTACCTCCTAATTGCTCCACTTAGTTTCAAGATTTTTTGATATAAGAGACAGGGGGTAACATATTATGAAGTACAAGAAGAAGATACATCCATAAACCCAGAGCGATGCAGTTGGAAATTGAAATCGTGAGCTCTCTATAATTTGCTGACCGATTTTAACTACATCTATAACCCCTATCAAAACCACAAGTGAAGTTGTTTTTATCATTCTGGTAGCAAGGTTGATTGTTCCAGGAATCATTCTTCTTATTGACTGTGGTATGAGCACGTACCTGTATAATTGAAAGTGGCTTAAGCCTAATGCCTTCCCGGATTCAATCTGATGCCCGGGCAGTGATTGCAAAGCTCCTCTGACAATATCCCCCATTTCTGCTGCTCCCCAGAGGCTGAATACGATAATGGAGACCGCTTCACCGCTGAGGTTAATATCTACAGCTGTGGTTACTCCAAAATAGAATATGAAGAGCCAGACCAATGTAGGTATTATTCTGAATGCTTCAAGATATACCCTGTTAATAAAGAGTACAGTCTTAGACCTGGTTGTTCTGCTGAGTCCTATTATTATGCCTAATAAGGAGCCTATAATAATTGAAATAAAAGCAATCTCTGCAGTTATCCATAGCCCTTCAAATATACGTTGAATGTTTTTCCCCTGAAAAACAACCTCAATTCCCGAATTCTGCATATCGCACCTTCCTTTCCAGCAAGGACAGTATAAATGACAGTGGCAGAATCATAACAAGGTAAACTGCCACTAACATAGCCAATGATTCAAAAGTTCTATAGTACATTCCTATCAGATCCTTAGTTAAATTCATTACATCTACTATGGATATTGCTCCTAATATTGAAGTCTCTTTTAATAGAAATATACAGTTTGCACTTAAAGAAGGCAGGCTTACTGAAAAAGCCTGTGGAATTATCACATATCTCACAAGTTGAAATTTAGAAAGACCAATGCTGAGACCAGATTCAATCTGTGTTTTGCTCACAGCCTCAAATCCACTTCTGAATGCTTCAGCCATGTAACTTCCACCTAAAAATGACAAGCCTATTATTGCACAGGTAATTTCACTCATTTTTAATCCCGCTTTTGGCAGCCCAAAATACAGAAAAAATATCTGTATAAGCAGCGGAGTGTTTCTCGAAAGTTCGATATAGGCTTGTATAATAATATCCAATCCTTTTACTTTAAAATATAATATTATGCTGCATAACAATCCAATTGCCAATGATATAAGTATTCCACCTAATGCTAACTTCAATGTAAGCCAAGCGGCTTTCTCATATAAAGGAAGATTAGTTACTACAAAATTCCAGTCAATACTCATTTTCTCATCACCTTTTATTATATTTATATAATCCATAGTACACCTATAGGAATAAGTATATATTACCAGCAATATATTAGTTTGTCAATCAATATAGTATGGATTAATTTAAAAATAATCAAGACCATTGTCTGGCAGCATTCATTTTTAGAAACTAAAATCTGCTACTATAATAAGTTAGTGGATATATTGTATGGAAATTTACAGAGGAGTACAATTCTTCAGAGAGGCTGCTGCATAGTGCATAAATGCCATGTATAAAATAAAAATCCATGCATAAATTGGGAACTTAATCCTATTTTATGCATGGATTTTATTCATGATTGCCGATCCAGATTATATTGAGCAGATATATCTTTGATTTTTCCATATCCGTCTATTGTTGTGGTTATTTTAGGAGTTTTTTCTCCATAAAGTAGACTTCTCTTATATTGATTTGCTGGCGGATTTTTTGGGTTACATCTTTTGTGATTTTTCCATTTTCATATAATTTCTGAATTTCATCCCGCTCTGCCTGAAAGGCTTTTTCTTGGATATCCCGTTCTGTTTGATCAAAGACTCGCGAGTCATGTTCATCATTCATTGACTTAATCTTTGCAATCAGCTCATTGTATTCTCCGATAATTAAAAATGAAATATCTTTATTCTCAGGTGTCAATCTATTTATTACCTCCTGAACCGCCACTTCCCCCAAATTCATTTTTATCTGAATCAGTTTTTTATTTTTTTCACTTCGTTTTTTGCATAATTCCTGATTCTTTGGTATGAAAATCTGTATGATTTGATTTAATATACTTTTAAATATGGTCCAAATCACCAAAGCCCTGAATTTTAAACGGTTTGTTGCAGCAACTTCCATACGCAGGATATGTTCTTGAACAATTAATGCTGTTTCCTTATCTAATCGCCTTTCTTCAATTAATTTATCGATATATTCATATTCTGCCTTAAGTGCATTCATCCGGATTTCTGTTTCAATCTTTTTTGAATTAAGGAAGTTCTGTTCTCTTTTTTCATATTTAAGCTTCTGAAGTGTGCGGCTATAATTAGAAATAACAGACAAAGCTGCTTCGCGATTATACTCATTCAGTACTTCCCGTGTAGCACGAATGGCAGCTTCGTGGGTTCTAATCAATGCATTCTTTTCCATTTCTTCTCTTTTCTTTTCTGCCTTATATTTTTCAGGCTTGGGGATAATCGGCAAAAGAATACTCGCGGCTGTAAGGGTAACTAAAATAACGCCCGCTGCAATAAATATAATTAAGGAGCGTTGTGGAAACGAGCTTCCATCAGCCAGAACAAATGGTATTGAAAAGGCTCCAGCTAAGGTTACAGCCCCCCTTACTCCTGATAATGTTGCCAGAGCGTTCACTCTTACATCTGGTTTTGTGGCTTTGGGAACCTTCATCTTCCAACGCCACCATCCTAACAGATATATCCAGACAAAACGTAGGGAAAAAAGGGAAGCGGTAATGATTAGCGTATAACTGACAACTTTTACATTATTGAAATCAGGGTCTCTAAAGATTTCTTTAAGTATATCCGGGATTTGTAATCCCAGCAGCACAAATACTAACCCATTTAAAACATAAACAAGAACAGTCCATGTGCTTTTGGATACAACTCTCAGATATATGGACGGTGATTCTTCATGATCCCGTTCAATTGCATGAACAATGCCTGCTGCAACCACAGCTAAAATTCCTGAAAGATGGAAATGTTCAATGGTCAGAAAGACCACAAATGGAGTGAGAATTTTGATGAGCATGTGAAACGTCACATCTTCCATTCCCATATGGCGAATTAATATCCTCATACGAATAATGAGAAAGGCCAAAAGGGCTCCACAGGCAAAACCGCCAATTGCAATCTTCAAGAAAGTCAAACTCGCATCTGCAAATGAAAAAACACCAGTTACAGTGGCTGCAACAGCAAAATTAAAGGCAACAAGACCCGATGCATCGTTCATCAACCCTTCCCCTTCAAGAAGATGCTTAATGCGCTTAGGCATCCTGACCCTGCTTGACATGGAACTGACTGCCACCATATCAGTCGGCGATAAAATGGCTGCCAAGGCAAAGGCTGCTGACAATGGAATTGATTGAATAAGCCAATGTGTTAAATAACCGATAACCAACACCGTTAAAAATACCAGACCAAGGGCAAGTAATACAATCTGGTTTCGCAAATTCCATAACATTGTTCTTGACGCATTTTTTCCATCATTAAAAAGCAGTGGAGCAATAAATAACACAAAAAACAAATCAGGTTCCATCTGAATATGGATACCTCCCGGAATGACCGCTATGAAAAATCCAAAAGCAATTTGTATCAGAGGTACGGGTATAAACGGAACAATATGATTCACAATATTCGAAAGTCCTATTGTTGCTAACATGATTAATATAATAAGAAAAGTTTCCAATGGGTTTCCTCCTTGGGGTCAAGCACGCCGCCTAAAATATGTAAAACTGAGCGCTGAATTTGAACAATTTTCCTCTTATCTTAATTGTATGCCCACATCTGATAATATTCAATTAGTAATCAGGCAAATAACTTTGTAACCTTATTTTTAAATTAAGTTCTTTCATTTATACCCATGAAAATATCCTTTTCAAAGCAGTAAATCGTCTGCAATTAAATCTGAAAACCAGAAAAGAGCAGAGAACCATTGGCATCTGCTCAAATTTTATTGTAGATATATTCCTATTTTTTCATTACTGCCAGAGCCAGATTATATTGAGTAGATATCAGAAAACTCAATGTTTATCATTTCGATTTTATTATTCATGGGCTTAACTTTCGCAGTAACCTCTGAATTTTCTATAATCCTTGCAGGAAGTTCAATGTTAAACACACTGCCTTCACATGGAACGCTCTCCGCTCTTATTCCCCCCCCATGAAGCTCAACGATAGATTTAACCAATGATAATCCAATGCCGCTTCCTTCAGTGTTACGTGAAAGAGATTTGTCTACCTGATGAAATCTTCCAAAGATAGTATTAAGGTATTTTTTATCCATTCCTATACCGGTATCCTTCACCTGTATTTCAATGGTATCACCTTTATCAATAAAGTTTACAAATATCATTCCCCCTGAATTTGTGAACTTTATTGCGTTTGAAATAAGGTTCAGAATGATCCGCTCAATTTTATCGGGGTCACAGGCAATAATCTTTTCCTCTGTATTTGTATCGAAAATAATACTCAATCCCTTTACATTAACATACACTGATACTGATTGAACAATATCCTCGACAATATCAACTATATTTTCATTAGATAGACTTAACTTGAAAAATCCTGAATCTATTTTTGATGTATCTACTATATTGTTTATAAGTTTTGTAAATCTGTAACAGTTTTGTTTAATGATATTTATACTTTTAAAAATCTTTTTCTTATTTACTTCCAGTGAATCATTTTTTAAATACAATTCTATCAACTGGTTAGTGCTGAAGATTACATTCAAAGGAGTTTTAAGTTCATGTGATATATTGGCAAATATTTCATCCTGTATTTTAAGAGTCTCCTGCATTTTGTTCTTTTCATTTATTTCGTCAGTTATATCTATAGAAATAACGATAATCTCCACAATCTGGTTGTTTAATCCACGTAAAGGCTGAAACATAAATTTAATAAATTTTTCTTTTCCTGCCATACAAAGTTTTCTATAAGTAAAATATCCGCTGTTCTTTTTCTCTATTAAATTTTTAATTGTATTATTCCATTCACTTTTTTTATCCTCATAAAAAATATCATAGTAATTCTGCCCTATAATAGATGTCTGAGACACTAATTGGGGATTTATCTGTTTTAAATCACTATAAGCCTTATTATTAATACCTACGATACTATAATCTGGATATGAATATCGTATAAATCCTATATCAAGGTTTTCTATGATACGGCTTAATAAATTATATTGAGTTTTTATCAATAAGTTCTCTTCCGCTTTTATCCTCTCAGTAATATTGCGTACCAATAATATTCCTGCTGCAAAATCTCCCTTGCTGTCATATATGGGATTACCGCTTACCTCATAATGTTCTATGTTATTATCAGTTTCTATTCTGATTTTGCGGGCTGAAATTCTTTCTCCATTCAGTATCTTATCAGGAATTGAACCTTCCTTTAAACTTAAAAACAATTTTTCTTCATTTGCAAAATATTCAAGTTTTTCTGATCCACCTTCTTTATTTCCAGGTTGAGAATGTTTAAGAAAACCAGCTTCTTTCACAAAATTATTATGTCTTACTATCTTGCCATCCTTGTCAAAAATCAGCAGAGCATCAGACATATTATCTATTATAGCTTCCAGTTCCTCCTTTTGTGTTTTAATTAAGTCCGCTTTATTTACAATGTCTGTAACATTACGTTTGCACAGGATAGCAGCCTCTACATTTCCATTCTTATCGTAAAGTGGGCTTCCACTTAGATTATAATGAAATATTCCATCAGGTCTATTGCTTGTAATTTTAAGAGCTTTTATTCTTTCACCATTTAAAACCCTGAAAATTGGAGAATCTTCCAATTGAATTAAATTACCCTCAGAATCATAATGCTTTGTATGGACTATTGTGTCTCCAACTTTTTTAATTGAATCAGGATTATACATAAACTCGTCTGTATTTCCATTCAAAAAAATATATTTATTATGCTTGTCAACAATGATTAATTCATCTGACATATTTTCAATAATTGCCTGCAATTTTTCATTTTTTTCTTCAATAGCTTTTCTTTCCAGAACACGTTCTGTTACATCTATGGTGGTCTCAATTATGAATTTTAATTTTCCTTTTATATATATTGGTATTATAGATGAATTCCAGTATGTTGTTCCCCTTCTATAATAATCATATTGAAATTCCTCGATATGGTGTGACTTGCCACTATTAATTACATTATCGAATAATTCTTCTCCCTCACTGCCTTCATATCCGGTTACTATTTCTTTTTTGCGTTTTCCTATGCTGTTCTCCATTTTATTAAATGGTTGATCCAGAAAATCCAGATAATTCTGATTTGCTTTAAGCAGAATCATATCAGGAGCACTGCAGATTGCCACTCCGGTCTTCCTGTCTGTGTTAAGCTGTTTAGCAAAGTCAAACTTTTCTTTAATTGAAGAATCTGATTTTACTTTAAAAGAATAGATATTTTTATCTTCACAATCTGCCTGATTACAGGAGATAGTCACCTCTATTGGTTCGTATTCCTTATTAAACATATAACAACTATCTTTATCTTCAATATTTTGGAGCTGAATTTGGGAATCAATTTTTAGAATATTGCTCACTGTTCTAAGTGATTTTCCTGACAACTCTTCCCTTGAATAACCAGTTAGATTTATAAAATCGTCATTAACTTCAGTGACTATATTGTTTTTGCTATATAAAACCGGCTTTGTACAAGCCTTTTTCAATGTGTACTTCACTATATAATCCCCCAGTATTTTAATTGTCTTACTTTATTATAAACTTATATCTGAAATCAAAATACAATAATCATCTTACATTTTTCTACATTTTTTTCAATATATGAAGAGAATCTATTTTTAGAGGTAATGCAAAATAAAAAAGCATAAAGCAAAACAAAGTTGATTTCTGAATTAACTTTATGCCTTTGGGGTATATTTTTATCAGGGTGAGACTCCCAGAAGATATACAAGTAAAGGAACTGTAACAAGAGAAGCTAAAGTAGTTATAAACACACCAACTGAAGCAACCCTGGTGTTTCCATCATATTGATTGCTGAGCATAACATTCATAGACCCAGATGGCAAAGCTGCATTAATAGTTATCATGCCGATAATAAATTGATTTTCAATGAATAAATGAAGAATGAAATAAGTGATTACAGGCATAATAATAAGCTTAATCAATGCCAGCGGATAAATCTTAGGGACCATAAATATATCCTTCAAAGGTACCAATGCAAGAGAAGAACCTATAACCATCATTGATAATGGTATGGTGGAATCACCAACCAGCCCAAGGATTTTTACTATGTCGGAAGGCAGTTTAATGCCTGTCAGATAAATTGCCAGAGCTATTACAGAGGCTACAACT
Organism: Clostridiaceae bacterium; assembly: GCA_040217795.1. Taxonomy (GTDB): domain Bacteria; phylum Bacillota; class Clostridia; order Clostridiales; family Clostridiaceae; genus Clostridium_T. The sequence continues at coordinate 4,553 of JBEHWK010000079.1, read as the reverse complement.
CCAGAATTTAAGAGAACTTTAGGATTGAAGCTTATGTTTTCATCTCTGTCCCTTGTAATTAAATAGACTCCATATGTAAAAATCAATAAATTAAAAGGCATATTCAGAATTGAACTGTAAAAAATAGCACTGTCACCAAAAACTGATTGAAGGATCGGATATCCTATAAATCCTGTATTGGCAAATATCAGAAGGAGCTGATAGATTCCCGAGTCCTTATTTGTCAGTCTGAAAGGTTTAACTGCGATTCGTGCAAATATCGGCAAAACGCAATACAGTGCTATTCCCAGCAAAAAAATAAAGATTAGATCATCTTTATTTCCTCCGATTGAATCGCTGCACACAGAATTAATAATCATCATTGGAGATGTGACGTTAATAACAAGTTCTGATATTTTTTTATTGGAAGCTTCATCTAATATTCCAAGCTTATTTATAATATATCCTAAAATTAAGATTCCAAATAAAACTGTCATGGTATTTACTATTACGATAATATTCATCAGCCACCCCTTTTTTTTGTCTTTTTAAAGTTTCCAGAACTTATTTTACCAGTTACCTGGTTAAGCTTCAAGTGAAGGTATGCGTTGTTTATATATAGTTTAACTGCAAAAAAAAGGATCAGATACTTTTTAAAACATCTTCTCCTTTTCACTCTGATATATTACCATCTTTTTCATTAAATTCAGACCTCTTGCAACTTTTTGTTAATCAATATAAACATAATTTAACCTTCCTCCATATTTACTGAATACTATTGGCTGAGGATAGTCCTATTGGAAACTAAAACCAGTAATTGGTAAAAGTAACAGGTAAATATTTTGAGACAAATCAAATACTCATTGTAAACTGCTCATTGGGCTTGCTACTTGCATCACGTTCGTATAATACAGCAGTAAACTAGCCTGCCAGAAATTTAAAGCCTGGAAGTTTTTCAGCCCACTCCAGGTGGGATTTATCCCTATATTTTCACATCTCTTGATATACAGCTGCAGGATTTTAATATTCACGCTAATTTCCCCCCTCATTCATCAACAGTCATTATCCAATTGCTCTTTAAATTTAAGCCTCGTGGATATGAATTTGCTGCGTACATTCTTGCTGTAAATATTGCTGTAGCCTGTAGTATCATTTGATGCTCATATCTATTGTCATGGTGTTTTCTGCATTTTCACCCCTTGATTTCATGTAAGTTGTCGCCGCATAAGCTTTTCCACTTCCAGATGAATCCTTGATATGGCTTTAATAATTATACTGCTTAATTCATATAGTCAATTTTTATGCTGAAATGATTGTTGCAGTTGGAACCCTATATTTGTTCAAAATAAAACATTATATTCTGAAATGGTTTACTCAACTTGCCTTGTATTACAATTATTTACATTTAATACAATATTATTGTACCATATATTTTAAACTAAGTAATAGGATAAATTTTAAACATATTATTCTAAAATACGCGCTTATTTTACATATAAGGGCATGAATATCAAAAAAACAATTTATTATTGCCATACAAAAGAATATAGGGAAAGTGACCTACCTGTCACACCTATGGGGCTCAGCTTAACGATAGCCTCAATATACAAAGTTATGAAAATCAAGATTTGTCATTTGTTTCTCTGTCATATTTATTCTTATGGGAATATTATTCGTCCTCGTAATCATCGTCCCCGCAGTTGTAATCGAAGCCTCTGGAATCGCAGTTATAATGTCCCCATCCTTCTGAGAGGGCTCTGCTTGTTAAGATCATCATTTCAGCTACAGAAGGTAATCGTGCCTGTTCTCTTGATGCCTGAAAATCGCCATTTGGTTTACGCCAAATAAATCTGTAACCGTATTCTTTGTTGCCATCGCCATATTCATAACAGCAGTATTGAAAACAAAGGTGCCATTCACCAGGGTTACCTAAATTTGTTTCTTTTAAAATTCTTACTTTACCTTTAGACATAATTGCACACCTCTTTGAAATTATTTAATTACTATAATCCTATAAAAGGCCCTGGAAATTAATCCAGAGACCTTACTTTATATTTTATAATCTTTGTATTGTTAAAATTCCTCTTCTTCTTCTTCAAATTCCTCTTCCACTTCAAAACCTTCTACTAATCTCTCATATTCTTCTTTTTCACTTTCACTAATATATAAACCTCGACCAAGTTCAAACTTAATAGCTTCTTTCATCATTTCTTCCAACACTTCATAATCAACCCTGATTATATCACCTGTCTCATAAATAAAATAATAGATATTCTCCTCATATTCTGACTCATCGTCAAAAGGGTCCTCTTCATCAAAGGAATGAGCAAAAACCTCCACTTCGGGATATCCGTATAAATATGTGAACTTTGCCACGGTAAAAGGTGTTACTTCTATCTTTTCTTCTAAAATACCTTTTGCAAGCTTTAACGATTCAATATCTGCCTGTTCAAAATCATCAATTTCGATATCGAATGTAATCATCATAAAATATCATCTCCTCATATAATTATATTTATAATAATTCTACAAAAAAGTCTATAAACCTTTATTTTTCTCAACATTATTAAAAAGCACCAGAATTTCAATCCGATGCTTTGGAAAATGGTCTCTTAACGCCTACAATTCTTTCTTTATAGTAGTTATCAGACAAAGAAGTTATAGTAACTACACCTGCTTTTCCGCTTGCATGCATAAACTTATTATTGCCAATGTAAATTCCTACATGAGTGATATCCTTAGAATTTATCTTTGAACTAAAAAATATTAAATCTCCTTCTTTCATGCTATTTTTATCAGGTTTAACGGAAACAGGAATTGCGTCATATTGAGGCTGTGCATCCCGGGGCAGATTTACTCCGTTAACATTACAGCAAATATAAGTCAATCCTGAACAATCTATTCCTCCTGCTCCGGATCCTCCCCAAAGATATGGAACATCCAGAAACTTTTTTGCCGTTTTAACAAACTCACCACCGTCAGTTTGAACAATATTACTTCCTGTATCAATCTGCAAGGTATCCGTATTTTCTATCCACCCTTTGCTATTCATTGGCAAAGCTACTTCATACCAGTTATTAGCTTTATTTAAACAATAGAACTCTGTTCCCATTGAAGCTTGTTTAATTGGAGAAGTTCCGTTTATTATCATGTATATATCCTTAGTTTTTGATTTAATTATTATTTTTGAGGATGTTATGTTATTATAATTTCTATCTATTTTTTCTGATATAATCCATCCGGTATAGCCGTCCATCACTTTAACCTTAGACCAGCCTCCCCTTTCCTCTAAAATTTTAACCTCCTGGCAAAGAAGTGCCTGAGTAACCATTTCAGAACTTGGGTCTGGCTCCTTGAAAACATCGACAATTGAATCATTAATAACATTTATGCTGCCGATTGTTTTGGCAGGTTCAGATGGCTCCTCATTTTTCACCGGATCAAAGACTGCTTTAGCATTTGAGCACCCGGCTGAAACTGTAAAGAATATAAACGTTATACTCAGTAAGGCTCTTCTTATATGCTGCTTATTATATTTTCTTAAGTTTGTGCATAGTTTATTCATAAATACGCCCTCTCTTTGTAACATTTTACTATTTGCATTTGTAATTAGTGTTTTGCTAATGTATTATATAAATATTCGGCAATAATTTACTTATTCTTAATTATGTACAACCTATTGAATAAAATATCTTAAGGAGAGAATAAATTGAACAAACAAAGACAAGGATATATTTTTATCTTAATTACAGTAATTTTTTTCAGTACATATGAAACAGTAAGCAAGACCCTTGTTGGAACACTGGCAACAATACAGGTAAGCTTCTGGAGATTTTTAATTGGCGGCATATTTTTGGCGGCAATCCTGATAGTAAAAGGAGATTGGAAAATAAGTTATAGAGATATGTTCAAGGTTTCCCTTGTGGGTATTCTTAATGTAGTTATAAGCATGAACCTGCTTCAATACAGCCTGACATTTCCTGGCGCAAAAGCATCTGCCGCTGCCGTGATTTTCAGCAGCAATCCTATTTTTGTAATAATATTTTCTGCCTTTATCGAGAAAATAAAACCGGATAAATGGAAAGTATTCGGTCTGGCATTAGGACTTGCAGGAGTAGTGATAATTTTTATCGAGAAATTGAACTTTTCTTCATTAGACCTTAGAAGTCCTCTTTTAGCCTTAGGTTCAGCCTGCACTTACGGTCTATATACAGTTCTAGGAAGGACAACCTCTATAAAAATAGGAAGTCTGAAAATGAACGCATATTCTTTTATCCTCGGAAGCTTATTTTTGCTGCCATTTTCACTTGTCACCGGTTCCCCAATTGCAGCAAATCTCAGTGCAGCTTCTGGAAGAATATTATATTTAGGGATTTTCGTAACTGGAATTGCGTATTTTTCATATTTCAGGGGCCTGTCTATTGTAGGAGCAGGAAGCGGTTCTTTAGTTTTCTTTTTAAAACCAATCCTTGCAGCTTTTATAGCAGTTATAGTACTTAAAGAAGCAATCACTTTAAATTTAGTAATTGGTACCAGTTTTGTAATATTGGGTATTACAGTTGCTCTATACGGAT
>JBEHWK010000078.1:0-16081 GCA_040217795.1 Clostridiaceae bacterium | reverse complement strand
ATGGATGATCAGGGGGTATGAGAATATGTTGAAATTCAGACTATATTATGACAAGGATGCAGAAGAAGAGTGGCTAAAGAAAATGTCCCTGAGCGGATGGGCATTCAAAAAATTCTTTCTTGGATTTTATACTTTTGAACCATGTGAGCCTGGTGAATACAATTATCAGATAGATTTGCTTGATAGCTGGAATGGTGAAAAGGATGACTATGAATCCTTCATGGAAGATGCAGGAGTTCAGGTTGTAGGCCAATGGTGGAGATGGGTGTATCTGAAGAAAAAGTCAGAGGATGGTCCCTTTGAAATGTATACTGATGTGGAATCAAAAATCGCCCAATACAGTAAGATCGGAAACCTTTTTAAAGTATTTCTGGCTATGGAGATCATTTGCTTCTTTACGGAACTGATGGCAGCAGTTAACACTGGCAAATTTATTTTTGGAGTATTTACAATATTGCTTGGGGTGATATCTTTGGCAATGTTAAGAATAGTCTGGAAATGCAAATGGAAAATTCAGCAGCTTAAAGGTGAAGAAAGATAGGCAGTTATCAGGCTCTGTCAAGGGTAAATTAATGGTTGAAGTTAGTTCTATATATGAAGTGACAATGACAGGACAATTTGTCCTGTGAAAAATAATGGTATTAATACCTAACTGTACAGGTATTGTATTAAATTGTGAATAGAGGTATAATATAGCTGTGTAGGTGCTGCCAATATCTACATATAAATTTTCTGCTTCCTGGTTTCTGCCAGGGAGCTTTTTGCTCATTTTGGAATTTAGATAATATTTGGATTGTGTGAGCAAATGATTAAATGATTCCTGGTTTGAGTATCAGTGTTTTTGACTTTTAAAATTTTCTTTTATGTATTCAATAAACTCCACAGCTGCATCTGACAGTTCGTTATGGGATTTTTTTATGTAGCCTGTCTTAAATTTAGGAGAGTTATCCAGAGGGATGAATTTTAAATCAAAACTGAAAGCTCTGGTAAATTTTCGAATGTCGTAATCTCCATATCTTAACATAAAGCCCACTGCATTTTGGGTCGATAGGGTATAGAAATAATAGAAGAAGTCTTTCACCATAGTTCTGTTTTTAAAAATATCGGAACCTATTTTATTCATATACGATCCAAATCTGTAATTCCCCATGGCAAAATCAAAATCGGAATCATCAAATATCACTAAAGGATAGCCTGCCAGATCTTTCATTTCTATGTTTTCTTTTCCTGCAAGGGGATGGTTTCCTGTAATAACCCCAAAGATTTCAGCATCAGTCAGTTGAAAGAAATCGAATCCTTTTGATTTCAGCAGTTTTTCGGCAGTTAAGTCCTCGTTATCTGGAAATGAAACTATTCCAAGTTCTGAAATACCAGTCTCCACGTCCTTAACAGTTTCAAAAAATGAGCCTTGCTTCAGGGATAAATTTGCGGCTTTACCCGCATATTTTGAATGCAGGTTATAAAAGGAATCTGTAATAAACGAGTTAAAGTGGCAAGATATCTTCAGAGTAAACAGTGGTGAATTGGCATTTTGATTAATATTATTGATTCGCTCAATATCTTTTATAATTCTGTCTGAATAATAAAGAAAATCACTTCCCGTGTCGGTAAGTTTCATGCCTTTTGATGTGCGCTCAAATATTTTGAAACCAAGTTCATCCTCAAGAGTTTTCAGAGATAAACTTAAATTTGGCTGGGTCATCAGCAGTTTCTTTGAAGCTTTACCTAGGGATCCTTCCCTGGCAATTTCAACAACATGGTAAATTTAATCAATTCGCAATATACCGCCTCCTTATGTATTAGCTAAAAGTTAAAGTGAATTAACGGCTCTGTATTTTAATATCAATATAGTGAATTATAGCATACAAAGACATTATGTGCCAAATAGATGACATATTTTTCTGAATAGAACATTGTTTTATACTCTGCAACGCATGTGTTCTGCTTATGACTTGCGATAAATTATTTAGATTATTTAGGAAAAATTTTTTGAAATATAATAAATAATACAACATATAGATGATGATTAATTGTACTATCATACTGAACAGGGGGAGGAATGGTATGGCATATATAGGTTATGTTATCAGGAAATTAAGAGAGAAAAACAATATGTCTCAGGAGGTACTGGCAGAGGGAATCTGCACTTCCAAATACATATATTTAATTGAAAAAGGGGACAGAAATCCATCAAGTGACATCCTTAGTCAGCTGGGAGAAAAATTAGATACGGACTTATTCGATTTTTATGAATACATAGATTGCGAAGATCCGGTTGCTGTGAGGGAAATGTTTAATGAGTTTCTGAAGTACCGGGGACAAATGAACTTGGTCAGACTATTGAAATTGAATCATGAGGCCAGGGCACTTCCTGATTTTCAAAGGGCTCCCTGGAGTTATGAATTGAAAGTCAATGAATACATGTACATGCTTCTTATTGAAAAAAAATATGAAGAGATAAAGGAACTATTGATGCAAGACATTGATTTTTATGATAAAAACACAATTGAAGGTCAATGCAGAACACGTCTCAATATCTTGCTTGCACTGTGTTATGAAGGGCTTGGGGACATTGAGAAATCTTGTATGGTAATTACAAATGTGGTTGATTCTATGAAAATAAAGAGGAATTGTTACAAAGATCTGCACCTTATTGTTATGGCACACTGTACATATATGGGTATACATTCAGCAGTTGGAAATTATGAAAATGTCATAAGCAAGGGCGTAGAAATTTGTAAACTTCAGGAAGAATTTAATGCGTATGAAATGTTACATTATTGTTTCTTTTTTCTGGCTTTTACATATAAAAAGCTTCATATGAAAGACAGAAGCCGTGATTTTCTTGAGAAGGGAATTCTCTTATCTTTGCTGAATGATAAGTATACTGATATTAGCTATTTGACCGATAGGGGGATTATACCGGAGTTATTAAAAGGACATGTAATAAGCGGGGAGTTGGTTGACAGATTTACAAGCAAGTACCATTTGCCTAAACAGGGAAAATCTGAAGATGTGAAATCATGTATATTAATTTCACAGGGGGGAAGTGAAAACCATTGCACAAGTAACAATTGTTCCATTTAATATAGAATTCGTTTAATTTGTAATGAATATATATAACTTAACTATACTGGTTAGGTATACAAAACGAACTCATTATTTAAGAAACCTTACTGTTAAATATAAAAATCCATCCTTAGAAGGCAAAGTTTTACAAATAGACCAGCATTAATTTCATATGTACTTGAGAAAGGAGGGAGAGTATGAGAAAGCGGATTGTTATTTCTTCATTAGTGTTTTTCATATTATTTCAGACGATAATATGTTTTAATCCGAATATGGCAATAGTTTCACGGGCAGCCACATATACCGGCACTGAAATTTGGTACGTCACAAATGACTCGCGTGATGGCAGCGCTGCATATGGTATTGTTAATCCTGTAACAGGAGCATGGACATGGAAAGGATGGCTGCCTTACAACCATTACTCTTCTGCGAATGCTATTTGCCCTAGTAATCCTGATTATATGTATGTTAACTGGTGGACTCATAGTATTAACAATGGATCAGGAGATGGTAATCTATACAGAGTGAATTTGACCAATAGTAACACTACTTGGTTAGGGTTTTCACCAATGTTTTATTCAAACAGAATGACAACTGATCCGACAGGTAGAATTTGGACGGTGGACAATAATGGACATTTATGGAGCACTCTTCCAACGTTTACAAGCGGAATTCCGACTGGGATTGGAACCCCTATAGATTATGGACAGATACAAATAGCTAATTTAGGACCTGGTGGGGATATTGCATTTGATGGCCTTGGAAACTTGTGGCTTAATGGAGTAATTGATAATGGCGATGGCACTTATCAATCGAGAATATATGTAATTAATTCCGGTGAAATTGCGTCAGGAAACCTAGGTGCAACATATGTAGCATATTTAGGAAATGTATCATATCCTGGATTAGCCTTCGCTCCATCAGGAAAACTGTATTCAGAGACTTCTACTTCACCTTCACAGTTATATGAAATTAATCCTGTAACTGGTATCACTACGCTAGTTCAGAACAATACAGGATCTTATGCATATTATGCAAGTGACCTGGCAAGTGCTAATTTTCCTCAACCGGTTATTTCACAAACAAAGGCTGTGTCTCCCACTACAGAGGTTGCTCCAGGTGACACACTTACATATACAATTACAATCACAAACACAGGAAACCTTACAGCTGTCGGAGCTATGTTTCAGGATGCCATACCTGCAAATACAACCTATGTGCAGGGTTCCACAACCCTTAACGGTGCGGCGGTCAGTGACCTTGCAGGAGGTTTGTTCCGGTATTCCAGCTATTCCAGTATTAATTCACCAGGAGCACTTTCTGGAAATTTAGCTCCTGGCTCAACTACAACAATAACTTTTAGAGTGAAATTAAACAGCACAATACCTGATAATATCACTCAAATTACAAATACAGGTCAAGTTGACTACACAGGTCTTTCAGGCAATGCAAATACAAACACAGTAACTAACCTTATTAAAAGAATAGATTTGGTAAAGTCTGCAAGTCCCACAACGCTTCCGGCAGTGGGGCAGAATGTGACATACACCTTTACAGTCACTAATACAGGAGGAGTAACTTTAACAAATGTTACTGTAACCGATCCTATGTTCCCGGGAGGAATTACACTGAACAGGACAACCTTAACTCCGGGGCAGGTGGCTACAGGTACAGCAACGAGAACTGTTACCCAAACAGATATTGACATAGGATTTATTACTAATACTGCAACAGCAGATGGAACGCCTCCATCAGGAGGTACTCATCCTCGGGATACATCTTCTGTAACTATAAATGGAGTGAGGAATCCATTGATTGATCTTGTTAAAACAGCTGACAAAACAGCTTTCAGGCCGGGAGACACCATAACCTATACTTTCACAGTGAAAAATACAGGAAATGTTACGTTGACAAATGTTATAGTTACAGATCCAATGTTCCCAGGAGGAATAACTATAAACAAGACAACCTTAGCACCGGGTGAAACAGCAACAGGTACTGCATCAAGAGCGGTTACACAGGCAGATATTGACGCAGGGTCAATTACAAACACTGCCGCTGCAACAGGAACACCTCCGTCAGGGCTTTCACCTCCTGACGATACATCTTCTGTGACTGTTCCGCTTATGGAAAGATATACTTTTTCCTTTTATAAGGTTGATGCTGTGGGAACATATCCTCAGAGTAACATACTGAATGCTGTAAGCGGGGCTTCCTTTACTGTGATTGATATTAGTACAGGCTCTACGCTTCCAGGGGTTACATCTGATGCAAACGGGCTGGTCAGCATACAGGGATTATACCCGGACAATTATAGAATCTCGGAAACAATCCTTGATGGATATTTAAAAAACAGTTACGATATATCATTGGTTGTCGCAGCAGATGGAACAATGACAGCGCAATTGATTGACAGGAGTACAGGAAACGTTACAGGTTCACTGCCGCAGACAGCTGACGGAAGATACTACTTTACCAATAATCAGGCGAAGTTCAGCATACAAAAAATCAATGATGCCCAGCAGTCTCTTGCCGGGGCCGAATTTGCACTATATCAGTCTGATGGCACCACAATTGCATTGAATGTCCATGGACAGCAGGCTAGGGGAACTTCAGACGCAAACGGGATAATCAATTTTACAGGAATCAAGGCAGGAGCGTATATACTTAAGGAATTAAAGGCACCTACAGGATATGTGATATCCAATGTTGATTGGAATGTAACAGTCAGTTACTCTCAATCAGGAGATTATCAGGTATCCATTAATGGAACTGCATTAGGAGCAGATTACAATTATAAAATTGCCAATAAAATAGCTCCGGAAATTCCTTTGACAGGAGGCTCAGGGACAGCAGGTTTCTTTATTTTTGGTATTGCTCTTATGATGGGAGTTTATTTATACAATTTATGTATTAATAATAAATCAAAAAAAATATAAAAAGAAAAGAGGGAGAAGTTATGAAAACATTACTTAAAAAACGCTTAATTTCAATCGTGGCTGCAATTTCTACATTGTTAGCACTACTTTTTCCGGCATTACCAGCTTATGCTGCAGTGCCAGAGCCAGCTGCAACTAACGTTGTAATAACAAAGCTCCAATCATTAACAGCATATCCAAATGGAGTTATACCAAATGCGGATGGTTCACAGAAGACTCTGGCAGAACTTTCTGCAGCATTGGGAACCACAGTTACAGGACTTCCAGGAGTTACATTTACTGTTTACACACTGCCAGCAGGAATGACTGCGGCTGAGGCAGCAGCATTAACTCAAGCAACACTTAGTACATATCCAAATCAAACACTTACAGTTACTGATGCAAATGGACAAACTACTGTATCATTACCTACAGGAAATTATTGGGTAGTTGAAACTGCTAAACCTGCTACTGTATCATCTTCACTTGCAGTACCATTTTTCCTTCAATTGCCAGTTATGAACACAGCAGGTACCGGATACCTTACAGATTTATACGTATATCCTAAGAACGTTGCTTCAACTCTTCCTGTTCCAACAAAGACAGTCGACAGCGTATATAACTTAACTTCAACTAAAGATATCGGGGATACTGAAACATGGTATATCCAGTCAACAATCCCATCAAACATAAAGGATTACTCAAAGTTCGAGTTTGTTGATACTATTTCATCTCAATTGAATTATACTGATACACTTTCTGTTGTATATGGAACTAAGGCATCAATTGCAGCAGGTACTGCAATGACACTGATTGCAGGCACAGATTATACAATCGTATCCGAGCCTACAGTAGGACAAGCGGGAGGAACTCTTTCAGTTGCATTAACTGATGCAGGTCTTGATAAATTAACTGCAAACTATGTAGAGGGCGGAATAATTTCATTGAAATTCACAACTGTAATTAATGAAACTGCATTAATGGGAACAGCTATTCCTAATACATATACATTGACTTATAACAATACCGGAGGCACAACAGGAACACCTACAGCTCCTGATACTCCTGTAACACCTACACCTGGCGATACTCCAAGCGTTTCTACAGGCGGACGTCAGTTTGCTAAGACTACAGATGCAGTAACTCCAACAGCTTTAACTGGTGCTGAATTCATAGTTTATGATAATGCTAGCGGAACTCCTATGTATCTGGTACAGGATCCAACAACTTTGGCAGTTACATGGACAGCTGATAAGTCACTTGCAACTAAGTTTACATCTGGCAGCACTGGACTTATAGCAATAAAAGGATTAGAGTATTCAACTTATACAATCACAAATAACGATGGAACAACTAGCACAATAACTCATAGCTACTATCTGGAAGAAACAAAAGCTCCAACTGGCTACAACCTGTTAAAATCAGATGTTCCATTCACAATTGCAGCTGACAGCTACATTTCAGGAGCTTTAGATTTAAGCGGTGACGGAATAGGGGAAACTCAAATCATAAATAAGCAAGGAGCTCTAATTCCTCAAACTGGTGGAATAGGTACTATAATCTTCACTATAGCAGGTTTGGCTTTAATGGGAACAGCTCTTAAATTTGCAAGAAGAAGATCTGTAGAATAACAATAAAAAATTTTCTATATAGTATTACAACTGACAGGCAGGATTGATTCCTGCCTGTTTATGAAAGGGGCTCTGACAATGGGCTCCTTTTATAAATAGTGAACAGCAGTATATAAATATTTAAAGCTGCTGAAATGTCAGTGTTGGATTTCATAAAAAATATCAAGGAATATTGTCAGGAGGATATATGGATAAGAAGAAAAGGGAAAAATTTAATGCAAAAAACGGAAACAATATAATTATAGCTGTTATTTTTATTTTAGGTCTGGGTATTTTTTCATATCCATTAGTATCAAACTTTATCAACAGCCGAAATCAGTCAATTGTCATTGACAACTATCAGAAAGAGCTGGATAAAAAATCTGAAGAACAAAAAAGAAAAGATTTGGAGGAGAAAATAAAGAACAGCCTGGGTCTGAATACCGAAGATGAAAACATTGAAGATCCTTTTTCAAAAAGTCAAGAAAATGATAACCCTAATTTAACAATGCTCGGTTATATAAAAATACCTAAAATAGGACAAGAGATTCCTATTTATGAAGGCACCAGTGACTATGTTCTTCAAAATGGAATTGGACACCTAAGGGGAACTTCACTTCCTATAGGAGGATCAGGCACTCATTGTGTGCTTTCCGGTCACAGAGGGCTCCCCGAGGCTAAACTCTTTTCTGATTTGCCTGAGCTGACCTATGGTGATGAATTTTATATAACATCTGAAGCGGGAACCATAGCTTACTCGGTGGACCAGATTCTCACTGTATTGCCTACTGATATAGAACCATTGCTGACTGTTCCGGACAAGGACTATGTGACACTTATTACCTGCACACCATACATGATAAACTCTCACCGCCTTCTTGTAAGGGGGCATAGAGTCCCTTATAATCCGGAAGTTGTAAAAAAAGAGGATTCAACACACAGGTGGGAGCAGCTGAAGAAATACTTCTTCATTTCAATAAGTGTGATATTGCTGGTTATTCTCCTTCTGATTATTAAATTAATCCGTAAAATAAAAGCTGCTGCCAGAAAGAAGAGAGAAGTTCAGAAAAATGACAGCCGTCCGCTTGGATAAAGGAGGGTAAAAGTTGAAATATAATAAATGGAGCATTTTGATTTTTCTTTTGGGTTTCATGATATTTCTTTATCCTGCCTTTTCAAACTGGTACTATAAAACTTATATCTATGGTGCTGAAGCTCAGAGGTTGAAAGATAAATTTATTCATTGGAATGACGTGGTACAAAATAAAAGTGAATCAAATAATCTTTTAAACAAGGACCTTGAATCTTTGGAGGAATATAACGAAAAAATCAATTCCGGCACTGAAAATTTTTCCGACCCCTTTTTGGCAGTAGAAGATAGTAAAAATACAAAGGTAACTATTGATTACAACAGTGATGAAGTATTCGGGATAATAGAAATACCCAAAATTGATCAGGAACTGCCCATATATTTAGGTGCCTCCAGGGAACATCTCCTGAAGGGGGTCGGACAGGTGCAGGGAACCTCCCTTCCTGTGGGAGGCGTTAATACCAACAGTGTTCTTGCTGCTCATTCAGGCTTTATCCAGCAAAAACTGTTTACAGATTTGCCTAAGCTGGAGAAGGGTGACATAATTATAATCACAAATAAGTTTGGTGTATTCAACTATGAAGTTACAGGCAATAAAGTTATTTTGCCAAGCGAGACACAATATTTAAGTGTTGTGCAAAATAAGGATATGATTACCTTATTGACCTGTTACCTTCCTACTAAAGAAAACGACAGGTTGGTAGTATTTGCTGAACGTGTAAGTGATAATGGAACAGAAGCCAGTGAAAAAGTACAGCAAGACAACGCATTTACGGAATATTCTGATGAAATAACTGTAAAGCCAAGAATGGAAATCTTTCAGTTGTTTTTGTGATATTAACTATTTTATTTGTCATTACATTTATCAGCTGGTTCATAGGGAGAAAAAAATGAGGTTCTTAATTCAGAGACTGTTAAAATTTAATACTATTATATGTCTTAATTTTCCTTGCACTATTGTGTGAGGAATTTTTGTTTGTTTAGAATTTTAGAGGGACATAATTATGTGAAATAAATAATCAAGTATATTGAAGAAGAATAATTATTGAGTTATATTATATATTAGATGAAGATTAATTACTAAGGAGTAATTGTTGATGCTAAGAATAAATAAAATGACCGACTATGCTATAAGAGTTATAAGAGCAATATCTTTGGATGAGGAGGAAACGGTAACCTCAATAAAAATTGCAGAAAAAGAAAATATTCAAAATCCTATATTAATGAAGGTTCTGAGAAAGCTAAACCAGCATGGGATCGTAAAATCCAGCAGGGGAAGAGGGGACTCCAGAGGAGGTTTTTCTCTGGTCAAAAGTCCAAAGGAAATTACACTATTAGATATTATATCGATAATGGAAGAAGATGTATATATAAATGAATGTGTTAAGGATTCGGGCATCTGCTGTAATTCAATTAATTGCAAGGTACATAAGGAGTTTTTAAGAATAAATGATGTTATCAGAATGGAGTTATCACGCAGATCAATATATGAAATAATCTCAGAGCCGCTCTTAACTATCTCATCCCATGAGGAATAAAATAGTTTTATAAATCGACGGATACAGTGGATATTATTAAATATTTCTTCAGAATATGAATTTAAACTTAAGTAATTTTCTTAAGGGTTTTATTCATGTTCTGGAGAAATTTTGTTTGTATATCGATTATCATATTAATAGATGCTTTTTCACCAGAATTATTAATGCAACTCATATGTTTTGCTTATGACTTGCAATAAACTATTTAGATTTCTAGAGAGAAAATTTTTAAGATATAATAATTCTATACCCTAATTAAGGAATTTTCTACAGAATTTCACTCCTACATACAAATTGATTTTTAAGGTATTGTGGCGTGTGGTGAAAATTACTGATAATTAATGTTCTTTATCGCTAAACATAACTGTACTGATGCGGTAAAGATAAGACTGTTGAAGCAATCAGGAAATAGGTAATTCTTGATAGATATTTTGGAGGTGATAGTTTGGAGAGGTTAGATTATTTAATAAATGAAAAACGTGCGGAGATGTATGAATATATCAAATTATATGGATTGAAAGATGTAAGAACACTAAAGAAAAGCCAGGAGTTGGACAAGCTGATAGCAATAAAGAATAGGAGAAAGTAATGGAAAAGAAATGTAATGTGTTTAAATGTTTGTGCAGTGAAGTCAGATACATAATTAAAGGTTTTGATATAGTATGTGATTGCGATTGCTCAAACTGTGAGGAAGCAGATCAGTATTCAGACAAGGAAGAGGATTGAGGACCAAAGCAGTAATTTGAACATATGGAAACAAAAAAATTAGAAGTGGAGAATACATATGGACAGGATTCAAGTTTTAGAGAATGAAATAGAGAGACTTAAAAGGAGCCTTTACAGCGCTAGTGACAGGATGATTATATATATGGAGATTGAGAAAATAACTGAAGAGTTACGAGCGTTAAAAATTCGTAAAAAGAAATTTTGGGTTTACAAGGGAGGTATAGTAAGTCATGAAAATAATAACAATAATTGAATTGATGGTCTTATGCCTATCAGTATTTAATATAGACTTTGTTTATTTATTATGGCGCAAATCCAAGTGATACATAATTACCTGCGGTGATATCTTTGGAAATGTAGAGATAGTCTTGAACTGCAGTATGGAAGATTCAGCAGCTTAAAGGTGAAGAAAGATAGGCAGTTATCAGGCTCAGTCAAGGCAGCGCATAAATCTCCAAATTTCGAGAGAGTCAATTTGACTCTCTCGAAATTTATAATTTAACTTTCACCTTCTTAACTCATAGTTAAAAGTTAAATATTTATTGGGTTGTAGTATCAGAGGTATTATTGGTAGAATTAGTGGAATTATTACCTTCTGTATTATTTTGTGATTTATTTTGTTTGTTACCTTTTCCGTTGCCTTTTTTATCATTAAACTGTTTATTTTGAATATTACCGCGATCATTAGAAGAAGTTGAAGGTTTTGTGAAAGCCTTATTTCTGTCTACCAATCTGCTTGTACCAAAGCCCAATCCAAAACATACAACACCAGCAATTAAAACCGGCGCCAACTTCTTAAAGTTAATCTTTTTAAAATTAAACTTTTTAAACTTTTGAAATTTGCTGACAGGTTTTTCTGTATTACTATTATTTTCTACGTCAGATATGCTGGTTTCTGCCTCAGGAACGGTATCCTGCTCATTTAAAATATTGTTTTCAATATCACTTGTTTGATTTTTTTCTGTATCCATAGTTGATTATTGCACTCCTTTAATAATTTGTTTAATCATATACTACAGGAGAATTGTGGCAATTTAATGTCAACTTTGTGTGAAATTCATGGTATTTTCATCTATTCTATCCCAGAGGGGTACATTTAAAAACTCCGAAAGAGATTTCGCATCTGCTCTTATCTGATTGAGACCACCATGAGCAATGACATTTATCCTTTCTCCATCATGCAAAACCAGATTCAGCTCATAAGAATAATATGGACGTGAATTACTGCTCCCGGGGTTGAAGGATGAAAGCAGCTGCAGTGCATGGATATCATCCAGCAAAGCCGATTTCTTACTGTGGTTGGGGATTTCTGTATTATCCGTCTTCGCTCTGCCACTGATAAAAACTCCTTTATTTTTATCAAAGATAACAGGTCTTGTAGTAGAATATAGACCAGTAATACCGACTAAAATCATAATACTTAAAACTATTATCAGCAGAATTGGAATAGAGTTCCTGGGAGAACCAAGAATCCCTGCCAATATTCCTGATGGAATGATAAGAAAAAAAGAGAAAAAGAGTATAGCTCCAGCCGCAGCCTTAGATTTCATGGTATTTGCATCAATCTGAACAAATTTGCTTGTACAGAAATTTGCCCCTCTTTTTATCAGAGGGCTCCATTCTGTTGTAATGTCAGTGTGAGCATCAACACTGACTAAAACATCATCAGGCACTTCATTAAATCTGGTTGGCTCATCAACAATGGAAGAAACAACTTCAACCGGATTTTGCAATTTTATATCTTCCTCAATTTTTGCTTTCCGCAATTCATATAAACCAACACTCAGTCCCACACCTGTTCCCATGGAAGTTATAAGCAGCATCCACACTGGAGCTAAAGTGCCAATAAGTATAAAAGATGATATATTCGAGATTTTAATGGCAGTTGAAGAAAACATCACTGTATACAAAAATCCAAAAGGGGCAGCTGAAATTCCGCAGAGGACGGAAAATAGCCAGGCAGATTTTAAACCATAAGTTATAATTCCAAAAATGCTGCCAAAAATAACACCAAAAGCTATAAAATATAAGATGACACCAATCATTCTGCTGGAATTTATAAAATATCCAGGAATAATAAATATTATCCCACTGCTGAACAGTACCCCAAAGACTGCTGCAAAAGTGAATGCGATCACTTTCTGGTCAACCCTCATAATAGATCCGATTATATTTACTGCGAATAACAATATAATCAAAAAAAACATTGGCGGTACATTCTTATAAACTCGACTTAAAACATAACAGGAAACTTCAGCACTTAAAAAGAAAATTACCCCAATAAACATTGTAAATAGAGGATAAAGTTTACTATGGGTATCTGGTTTAATCATAAATTACTCCCTCCTGTAGTTGAAATAGGATCAGACTCAACAGCTCTGTGAGAATTTCAGGGAAAATTACGTTAGTTACTTTGCCTTCTATATAATATAATTATACTCCTCTGTAAAATCCCGTACAACAATCTAATAATTTACTCAAACTCACCAATGGCGGGAAAGGCTAATTCGGTATAAATGGAATTATTTAAAGGAATAAATTGGAATTGGCAATTTGTGTGATAAAATTTATATATAAATTTATGAATTGGAGATAAAGAAGATGAAAATATTATCTATTGTAAGCAGCCCAAGGAAAAAAGGGAATACTGAGGCAGTTGTCAGATGTCTTGAGAGAGCTTTAGAGGATATTGCAGATAAAAATAATGTTCCCATTGAGATTGAACATATCCAATTGGCTTTTTCGGATATCCAGTTCTGCAGAGGCTGCAGAGTCTGCTTTGAAAAAGGAGAGGAACAGTGCCCATTAAAGGACGGAGTATTAAATATAAGGGATAAAATGAATACTGCGGATGGAATTATAGCCGCAAGCCCTGTTTATGTAGAAGATGTAAACGGCATAATGAAAAACTGGATTGACAGGATGGCATTTAACTGTCACCGACCACCCTTTGCAGGAAAATCAGCAGCACTTATTACAACATCAGGGATAGGTTCATCATACCACGCATTAAATACAATGGGAAAAGCCCTCCAGACATGGGGAATCAGGATATGTGCCAAAGGAAGCTTTAAAACAGGAGCCAAGATGGAAGAGGAGAAAATAAGAACTCTCTATTCAGACAAAATAGAGAATATTGCTAAAAAATTATTCAGTCAAACAGCTGAGCATAAGCAGGCAAATCCGTCATTTTATTCATTGATGGTTTTCAGGGTGCAGCAGAATTATTGGACAAATAGGGCTGAGGAGCGAAACACCTTTGATTATTCTTATTGGGAAAACCATGGATGGCTTAAGGAAGATTGTGACTATTATATTCCTCATGCCTCAAATATGGTTAAAAGGAAACTTGCCAAGCTTGCAGGGGATTTTATATCGTTATTTTTTAATTAATTATTCAAGATATCTGAATATTGGCCAATGGAAGCTTTCTTTTTGTCGACATAGCGAAAAACTTATAAGCCGCGGCAGTTAAATGGCTGTACACAAAGTTCTGATGAGATAAAAGAGAAAACGAAGAAACCATACAACATAAGGCTTCTTCGTTTTTTTATGAAGCTATATTATTTTAAATTGATATCAGGCAGTATCTCATCAAGGAAACACTTTGCAATTGTTCTGTATCCCGGTACTGTAGGGTGAATGTCCAAAGGAAGATATTTAATCAAGTGTTTATCCATACTTTCATAAGTGCTGACATAAGAGACATTAGGAATACCAGTCAGTGCTCCTTGAAGAGCAGTGTTGAAGGTAACTACATTGGCAGCCAGCACTTGCTCCAGGTTATCAGAAACGAACGGGAAAGCATTATAGTAACCCATAACATATATCTGTGCAGGCTGTATTCCGTTGTAAGCTCTCACACCTTGAATCTGAGTAATTATACTATTAATTGCTACAATAACTTGAGGAATTGATGTATTTAGAGTTGTACTAATTTGTGGTTTAAGTAAAGACAGCTGGGCTGAAGTTACATTGGCAAGATCAAGACCGGGATTAGCTGCTTGGACACCTTTCAGTGCAGCCAGTATATCATCAGCACCAATATCAATAGTTATGATTTCTGGACTCAAAATCGCAGGCTGATTTACAGGATTGCAAAGTGCAGCAGCAAGATCAACAGTTGTCCAGCCTGACCCGCTGAACCGTGTATAGCTGCCAAGAACATTTTCTTCAGATAATTTACTTGCAATAATATCTGTATAGCTGAGATCCTGATTATAATAAGTGGATCCGAGAACTGTGGGAGTCTGACCCCAAGCCAGGGAATCACCCAAGGAAACCAGATCGTATTTTGGAGCTGGTGCTGCTGAAACTGGTCCGGCTATCGTTAAGAGCAGAACCAAAGCAGTGACTATTGAAATTGAAATTTTTGTTTTTTTCCTGATTAACATGATAACAACCTGCCCGAATTATATATTTAATGATTTTACTTATACTAAGTTTCATTATTCTTCTTTAACTATAATTATACATCTCTGCAAAAGTTAGCACAATATGTAAACGATATAAGTGAGGCTGGATTGGGGATGGCTCAAAGAAGGTTAAAAGAAGACTTGACAGGCTTGCAGGGGATTTTATATTGCATTCTTTAATTAATTATTTAAATATCTGAATTTTGGTTATCTATAAACATCAATTCCGGTAAAATTCTTTGATGCATGTAAGTGATGAACAAAAAGCAGCAGGTTGATCACTGAGTTTATTTACGAATTCCTGCCGGAGGGATCAATTTGACACTCTCGAAATTTGTAATATCCCTTTCTTATTCCACATATTTGCTTTAAAGTCAGGTGATTTTATTTTTCGTATGAATTGGATAAACTATGTTAAAAGTTAAAATTCATATAGATGGAGGCATTTTAATGAAAAAGGTTATTTCTGCTATTACAGCACTTATTCTTTCAGGAGGATTGTTTGCCGGATGTTCCAGGAAAGATGGAGCATCACAGGTAAATGGCAACCGGATACAAAAATTTAGGATTGGCTTGGAAACAGATATAAGCGGGCGGGGAGATAAGGGCTTTAACGATGCTGCAGTAGCAGGACTTGAGAGGATTAAGGAGGAGTTCGGAGCAGAAGTTCAGATATTTGAACCAAGACAGGCAGACCAATATGAGTCAATGCTAA
>JBEHWK010000077.1:0-16108 GCA_040217795.1 Clostridiaceae bacterium | reverse complement strand
GCCAAATACAACATCTTCAAATAATTAATTCCCGTATTTGTTTTAAAGTACTTATCTCTGATTTTGCAAATTACTTCCTGAGACATTTCATCCTCATTTATATTGATTAGAAAATCAGCTTCAACAAGAATCTGGAAATCCATATCATCAATCACATTATATGTATGATGGTGCCCTACAAGATAGCAGACTCTTGATATGATAGAATCAATAAATCCTATCTTCTCAAGTAAGTCCTTTGCAAGAGCAGGACCTTCTATTTGCTGATATTTTCCTGAACTTGAATTGTACTTCTGTTCACTGACTTTTATACCAATATCATGAACAATAGCAGCTATCTCCAATATTTCCTGATTTTCATCATCAAGCTGCTCCATTTCGCCGATGGTTTTTGCAAAACTGTATACTTTGATAAAATGGTTGATTCGCTTAACATCTCCCGCATAATATTTTATCATCTCATTTATTAAAGCACTTTTTTTATTCATCATCGTACCTCCATTATTATTCATTGAAAATAGCAGTTCCTGACAATTATTTGCTGATTGTCAGGAACTGCCTTATATTCTATTTATTATTGTGCCATAAACATTGCTATATCATCATCAACACTCCCTATTCCTGCAATACTGAAGGTATCTACAAGAACTTTTGCAACATTTGGAGATAAAAATCCCGGCAATGTAGGTCCTAAATGAATATTTTTTACTCCTAAATAGAGTAATGCCAGGAGTACAATAACAGCTTTTTGCTCATACCATGCTATGTTATATACAATAGGCAGTTTGTTAATGTCATCAAGTCCAAATACTTCTTTAAGCTTCAGTGCGATAACTGCAAGGGAGTAAGAATCATTGCACTGACCTGCATCCAAAACTCTTGGTATACCACCGATATCTCCCAATGCAAGCTTATTGTATCTATATTTTGCACAGCCTGCTGTAAGAATTACTGTATCTTTTGGAAGCTTTTCAGCAAACTCTGTATAATATTCTCTTGATTTCATTCTGCCATCACATCCCGCCATGACAAAGAATTTCTTTATAGCACCTGATTTAACGGCATCAACTACCTTGTCTGCCAGAGCAAAAACCTGTGCATGTGCAAATCCCCCAAGGATGCTGCCTGTTTCAATCTCTGCCGGTGCCTTGCATTTCTTAGCCATTTCAATAATTGCAGAAAAATCTTTTTTACCATTATTATCAGCTTCGATATGAGTACAGCCAGGGTAGCCGGATGCTCCGGAGGTAAATATTCTTTTTCTGACTTCTTCACTCTTAGGCGGCACGATACAGTTTGTAGTAAACAGGATAGGACCATTAAAGGTTTCAAATTCTCCAACCTGCCTCCACCATGAGCTGCCATAGTTACCAACAAAGTTTTCGTACTTTTTGAAAAACGGATAGTAATGGGCAGGAAGCATTTCACTATGAGTATATACATCAACACCAGTTCCCTTTGTTTGCTCAAGGAGCTGTTCCAGGTCAGTCAAATCATGACCTGAAATTAAAATACCAGGGTTGTTTCTTACACCAATATTAACACTTGTGATTTCCGGATTTCCATACTTTGATGTATTGGCTTCATCAAGCAGTGCCATTGCAGTTACACCATATTGACCTGTTTTTAAAGTAAGTGCCACCAATTCATCCACACTGAGTGAATCATTTAAGACAGAAGCTAATGCTTGATATATAAATGTATAGATATCCGTATTCTCTTTTCCGATATTCAGCGCATGATGAGCATACGCTGCCATACCCTTCACCCCATATGTTATTAGTTCTCTTAAGGAGCGAACATCTTCATTTTTTGTAGCAAGCACTCCAACTTTTGATGCTTTCTCAAGCATTGAAGCTTTATCAGTCACTTCAAATGCTGCCGCATCTCCAAGCTGAATGTCACCAATCTGCTTTTTCAATTCATTTCTGATACCAATCAGTTTTATAATCTGTTTTTCTATTGCTGTTTCATCGAAATTTGCATTTGTAATAGTAATAAAAAGGCTCTTTAAAACTTCATGATTAACAAGTCCCAGTGTCTTGACATTCAAATTCCCTTTAACAACAACTTCAGCAATGCCTTTTGTCACATAAATCAATAAATCCTGTAACTTTGCAACCTCTTGGTTTTTACCACATACCCCTTTGATTTCACAACCTGTCCTCTTTGCTGTCTCCTGACATTGATAACAAAACATACTCATAAGAAACCTCCTACTTTATTAGCAGGAGCTGATATTTTGACCTCAATCAGCTCCCCTTTTTTTAAAGTATACTGTATTTAAAAATTTATATCTGTTGCATTTACAACACTTTAAAAAAATACTGCACATTATAAGGTTCTTTTACTGAAACTTAATATATGTTATAGAACTTTTAATAGACTTCCTGTGTTTTTTGCATATGCTTCTAACCATATTCCTTCAAGACCTTGAGTGCCCTTAAAGTTATCCATTTTGAAGGCAGGCTTTTTTTCTCAATATCAACTATTGTTTTTCCATTAAAAGAATTTTCAAGTTTCCACATTCCATCTTTCATTTGCTTGCTTTTTACTATCTCTATTGCATCATGCATCCTTGGGTCTTCTATTCTTAAATCCGTTAATATTAGAAGAAGTTCAAGAATATCCGTCTGATACATCAGAGGAAAGCCAAGCTTAAGCCAGCCAGGACGTGAAATTTCACTCAGGTTGTGGCTTTTTTTATAGATATAATGTTTGAGAAAATACTCTGCAAGCTCATCCAATTTTCTATTTACAGTGTCACTGCGTTTTTCATCAGGAATTGCAGACAACGCCTTCAATGCTTTTGCAACCCCCATATGACATGAATGTTTGCCCCAACACATTGCATATCTTTCATAAACCTTACCAGAGGGACGTTTTTCAATTCCATCATCAGTCCTCTGATAACTGGTAATCCAATCGATAGCATTCTGAACTCTTTCATCCTTTAAATATCCAAGTTTTATAAGGCTGTAAACCATATTTCCTGTAAGGCAGGGAACAACGCCGCTAAAAATCCCAGTACCCGTCTTGGCGCTTTGATCATATGAAAACCCTCCGCTTTCAGGATTCTGAGAATGCTTCAGTATAAATTCACAGGCTTTTTTAATCTGCTGATTTTTAGCATCTGCACCCATTTCAGCAAGTATTAATAAAGTCCAGACAGTTCCTTTATATTTATCTCTGTAGAACCTTTCCGGAACTCCCCATGATCCATCATCATTCTGCTTATGGAGTATTTGAGGAACAGTTCCGTATTCCATAATAGCCTTTTTTGCCTCGTTAACTAGCGGATCCCTTAAGGATTTTCCCTGTAAAGATGTAAGTGCAAAAAACCTTACCGAAGGATTTTCCTCTTGAAGAAGCCACTCAACAACCTTATCTGATACCATTCTGAACTCCCCCTGTTTATTTTGTTAAGCGCTCTAACTATAGAGAACCTTTACAGAAACTTACTCTGCAAAGTTCATGTTGAACCACTGCCATCTTGCACAAGATTCACAATATTATTACATTTCTATATCCTGCTAAAATTTCCTCTATTATTTCGTATAAATAGTAATATCTATTATTAGTTTTTCTTCGTCATAAATGTTTACTGGCATTATAATATACCATAACATTTGCATATTTGTTTATTTACCCATAAAAGTACCCCATTAAAAATATTCCCCCAGAACAAGTCTGAGGGAACATAAAACACCTCTAAATATTCACTTAAAAACCTACAAGCCTTTAAACTCTATTTTAAGATTCTCCGTACAACTTTGGTTTTGAATTTATACGTATGCGTTTAAATATATAAAAAACAGCTATACCTGTTAAGAAGCCAATACTTATTAAGGCCCCTGGAATTAAACCTGGTGTTATATATTTCAATTCAATTGTATGGGATCCAGGTTCTAATACTAATCCTGTAAAAACTCCATTTACCTTAATCAGCTCCTGCTTTTTCCCGTCAACCTTTGCAGTCCAGCCTTTGCTGAAAGGTATGCTCAAGGCAATAATCCCCTTTTCATCATTTTTGATAGTTGCCTTAATATTTCCTCCGTTTATATTCAGGTTTTCCAGATTATATTTACTTCGTTCAGTTACCCAGTTTTCATAATACTTGTATGAATTAAACCAGACATGTGCATCATCTATTGTGTACTTTCCCTCAGAAATATTTATTTTTAACACTTCAGTATTGCCGTCAAGCCTGAAAGTAAAGGTATTAAGAGGATATACATAAGGGTACCCTTCTTCCATCTTAATTGTAGATTTCCCGTTAACAGTTAACCTGATCATCTGCCCATTTACAGGCTTAAGATTCAATGAAAAAAGTATCTCACCTTTATTCCCTTTTTGTGTATTCTTTATAGGAATGCTTATAGATGCATTCTTTCCTGCAGTTAATGTCCCATCTTTATACTCCATATTTTCAGTAATTGCACTTGCCCATCCTAATGAAAGTTCTGTTGTTGCATTATCAATTGCACCGCTGCTAAGACCAGGTATATTTTTATCAACCATGGCTGCCTGAAGAAGCATTGCATCTTTTTCTGCAAAATTCATTTTATTATAACTCTGTGCGTCTGCGGTGTTTGTATACCATAAATCAAACCCCACATTATTGGTGCTTTCGTACACCTTATGCTTATCAGTTTCTTTCTTAAGCACATAACCATAAGCAGGAACATATGGATCATTTTTGTCCCTCACTAAATACTTTACTCCAAAAGCAGTCTCCAAAAACAAGCGATCATCAAAGTTTGCATATATATTTGGCGCAACATAACGATTCAAGACATTATAATAAACCTTTAACCATTTATGAAGATTTCCGTCAACCATACTGTTATAAGCACTTGTACCGTAATAACTATAGTTCATTGGTGAATTTTCATAAGGTAAATCAGTCATAGTCCTGTAAAATTCACTGCCTGACGGAGTTAACTCACTAAATACCTGTTCCTCTTCCCTTCCATGCATAAAATCATTCTCTATTACCTGACGGGTCATATCAGGTTGAACAAGATATAAATAACTGTTTATATTGCATATGAGAGAGGCTCCTACTCCCAGAACAAGAATACAGCTTAAGATATTTCTTACAGAATTCCTTGAAATATACTTTTTTATGATTATTGCTGAAAGAGATATCAACCCTGAAGCGTGTATCAAACCATTTAAAATATCAGTAAATTTTACACTGCGAATTGTAAAATTAAAGCCTCTTGCAGCTTTCGTATAATAAAAGAATAATATTAAAGCACCAGTAATAAAAAGAAATTTAATACCTGCGCTTTTCAGTCTGTCATTCTCCTCCAACCAATCCGGCACTGCATAAGCTATTGAAAATATAAATAAATAGAACCACCTGTCTGCAGAGTATGACAACCCATTAAAAAAGCTCCCTGTATAAGGAATTAAATATAGAATGAAGAAAATGCCAGCCAGAATTGTTTTTCTTCTGGTAATTTCAGAAAGCTGTCTCCAGGGCAATGCAAAAACAATTAAAACAACCATTGGAAATCCAAGAGTGCTGAAATAAAAAAATAACTTTTCCGGCAGCTGCAGAATATACCCGCTATCGTATAACATAGGTATGTTTACGACTGTTGAAAAACGATCTGCCTTTGAAAGAGCCAAAACTGAAGGTATAAATGCCGCTGCTGCAAGTCCCACTGCCATGACAGCAAATAAAGCATATTTTGAAATTTGACTAAAAAACGAACAAATCTTGTCTTTTAATCTACTTCCTTTAATATCAATGAATACAAAAATGTAAATAATGTAAAAAACAAAACTCATAAATCCGAAATAAAAGCTGTTTGCAACAGTTAATGCAGCACTGATGACGAAAGGAACCCAGTTGCCGGTTCTCTTGTATATCCTCCATCCCAATAAGGTAAGCGGAATCCATATGTACGCATCTGCCATAAAATCATTGCAAAGAGAAAACCACATAAAATTGATACACCCTCCATATATGGCAGCACCAATTAGAGCAGTATATGTCCTTTTTTTCTCAAGTTTTAACAGCAGATATAAGAACAGCATAGCTAAAAACTGCTTTAAAATGCTGAATATCAGCCTCCATTTAAGGGTATCTTCCAATGTCCATGTTCCAATCCCCAGCTTTCGCAAAAGAAGCATCAGATAAAAAAATGGACTGGTAGTATAGTAATAGCTGAATTCACCAAAAATATCCCCTCCAAGACCATAACTCCAGGACCAGAAAGGCTGGCCTGAAAGAAAAGCCTTTTGAATAAAGGGCACAAAATACATAAATTGGGATGTGTTATCCGTACCAGCCTTCCCAAATAATTTGCCGCTGTATAATACATAAAAATGGCAGCATACAGAAAAAAGCAGCAAAAGTATAACAGCCGCTGAATTCTTCATAACAGTTGAAAAATTTTTTGGTCTGCGCGTTTTTTTATCAAATGTACCGGATTCAGTATTTTTGTTTTTAAAAACAAACAACTTACTTGAAAAATAGTTCAAAATAATAACAATAACATTAGCCGCTACTTTTGCGTATATATCATTAATCTGTATTTTTTCCACCAATAAGAACATAGTGAATAAATCCACCAGTAATGATAATGCTCTGAATGCAAAAAAAGAAACTGCTTCTTTAAAAATAATCATTGCATTAAAGTTTCTGCTGTTAAATACATATATCTTATTTGTTACATATGCAAAGACAACTGCAATTATCCATGCAATTACCGATGCTGAAATATAATCAAATTTCAATAACTTTGTAAAAATCCAATAAGTCGCTATATTAACCAAGGTTGTCAGTACACCAAAAATTAAATATAGTAATTTTTCTGTAGCTCCATACCTAGAAAAAAGTTCCTTGTACTCTTTAAATCTTATATCCATTCTGCCGTTTCATCCTATCTATATATTATTTTCTTTCTCCCCGTTAAACTCATTTACAAAATATAAAGGTCTTCGTTTTGTCTCATTAAATATACGGCCAACATATTCACCTATTATACCAAGACATATTAACTGAACGCCCCCTAAAAACAACAAGGCAACCATCAATGAAGGATATCCCTGAACCGGTTCTCCGAATAATAAAGTCTTAGCTATTATAAACACAATATATAGGAATGCAAGAATTGAAACAATTACTCCAAACCAGCTTGATAGCCTTAAAGGTGCTGTAGTAAAGGAAGTAATCCCTTCTATTGCCAGATCAATAAGCTTAGCGTAATTCCACTTGGTCTTTCCAGCTGCTCTTGGATCCCTGTCAAATAATATTTCTTTTTTGTTATATCCGATCCAGCTGAACATGCCTTTTGTATATCGCTGCGCTTCCCTGAACCTTTTAAGTGCTTCAACACAGCGCCTGTCTAAAAGTCTGAAGTCTCCTGTATCCTTCTGTATGGGGATTCTGGTTAAACCCTGCAGCACACTATAAAAAGTCTTTGACGTCCATTTTTTTAACCATGATTCTCCTTCACGGCTTTTTCTTCTGGCAAATACATCATCATAGCCACTCTCCCAGTAACTAATCATTTCAGGAATAAGCTCCGGCGGATCCTGCAAATCCGCATCAATTATTATCACCGCATCTCCCTGGCAATAATCCAGGCCAGCTATCATGGCGATTTCCTTTCCAAAATTACGCGACAAGTCAACGTATGAAACTCGTTTATCCTTTTCTCTTAATTGCTGAATTATACTTAACGTTGCATCTTTACTGCCATCATTAACAAATAACATTTCAAACTCATAATTTGAAACTGAATCAATAACATGAGAAAGTCTTCCGTATAACTGACCAAGTACTTCCTGCTCATTATAAGCAGGTATTAATACTGTTATTTTTTTCATTTTCCTATGATCTCCTTTTTATTTTCATTGTTTTTCGTTAACAGTAACCCTGTTTTCCATGAGTTGCTCATAAGTGAACTTCTATTCATGTTCATGACGGTTAACTTTTAACTGGTATAAATATTCTTTAATTTCAAATAAATTTTTAAAGTTCTTATGGCAACTCTTTAATATTTCCTCATCCGCTTTTTTTAAATCTTCAACATGTAATGCCCTCATTTCAGCATTATAAGCTGCTTTTATGCCAGCAGGTGAATCCTCTACAACAGCACATTTTTTAGGATTTACAGAAAGTCTTTCTGCTGCCTTTAAGAATATTTCCGGATTAGGTTTAGAGTTTGTTATATCATCTCCACAAACAATTGTATCAAATTCCTTTTCAATGTTACCCATTTTTAATTGCATCATCATCCTGTCTCTTTTAGCCGAAGTGGCAAGACCTATCTTAAATTTATTTTCCTTAAGAAAATTTAATATTTCCTTAACTCCAGGTTTCATAGGCACCTTGCCTGATTCTACAGCCTGTAATAAAAGTTCATCTTTTTCTTTGTACATTTGTTCTATAGGTAAATCTTGCCCGTATATTTCCAAAAATGTTTTCGTAACATTTTGACGTCCTCTTCCCATGACAGATATATAAATTTCTTTTGTCATTTTATACCCATACTTTTGAAAAATCTTTGTCCAATGCTCTAAATAAACTCTTTCTGTATCAAATATTACCCCATCCATATCAAATAATACCGCTTCGATTTTGCTCATTAAAAATCTCCTTTTTCTTGACTTTACTAACCCTTGCACATTTCTGTCAGAAATTAGAATATACTATTAAATTATACTCTCATATAACAAAATCTCAATATTTTAACTATATTCCTTCAAAATTTTAAGAGCCTTTAAAGTTATCCATTTTGAAGGCTGACTTTTTTTCTCAATATCAACTATCGTTTTTCCGTTAAAAGAATTTTCAAGCTTCCACTTTCCATCTTTCATCTGCTTGCTTTTTATTATCTCCATTGCATCATGCATCCTTTAGTCTTCTATTCTTAAATCAGTTAATATTCCAACAATCTCAATAACCTTATCTGAAACCATTCCAAATCCCTCCTGTTTATCTTAAATACTCTGCTTAATCATCAAACCTGAATTATTCTGTACATTTATAATATTATCACATTTCCATATCCTGCTTGAAATTCTTTTAATATTTCTTATAAAAGAATAATCCCCCAAACCGCAGTCTGAGGGAATATAAAACACACTATCCAATTTTCTAAAAATCCTCTGAAGCCTTTGATATCAGGCTATTTCTTCTCTATCACCGCAACACACTCCACGTGGCTCGAGATGACAGCATTGATGTCTTGAGCCGATTTGGGAACCTTACGTTCCGGGGAAAATATCAATCGGCTTTTTCCCATTTTTTCAGAAACCGACGTTCAAGGGAACATATCCAAGATGTAATCATACTTTATCTTACCGTATATGACATTTTCCCCTCATTAGGTTTCATAATACAATAATAATGTACAATTATGAACTTTTCAATTTATCTCAAACAGAAGACCACTAATCAAGAACTTATTCTCCTTAATCGGTGGTCTATCTACTCATTACGATTTATTTCAGTTTACTATATTCTTCATCCGTTACCGGTTCACACCATTCATTGCTTGAACCTTCCGTCAAAACTGAAAGGGACAGATGTGCAAATGCTTCATCATTCACTGCTCCATGCCAATGTTTAATTTCCGGTGCTATATACACTACATCACCGCTTTTCAAAAGCCGGGCATCTTTCCCGAATTCCTGATACCAGCCATGCCCACCCACACAAATCAGTATCTGTCCGCTTCCATGATGAATATGCCAATTATTACGGCAACCCGGTTCAAAGGTAACATTATAGATGCCTACTTCCTTATCATTCAAGAGACTTAAGTAACTCTTTCCTATAAAATATGACGCAAATGCTACATTTTCTTCGCCCAATGTAAAATCAGATACGTTTTCTAATTCTTTTCTTTCCATATAATAGCCACTCCTTCCATCATTCATTTCATCTATTATTCAGCGTATACTTCTTTCGCCAATTCAAACGCTGCCCACGCATTAGGCCATCCTGCATAGAACGCAAGGTGCGTGATGATTTCTGACATTTCCTCAGCACTAACACCATGATTCTTTGCATTTGTGATATGATATTTCAGGGAATTATCAAATATCCCTTTTGTCATTAAAGCCGTTATAGTAATGATACTGCGATCTCTTAATGATAATTTATCTTCTCGAGACCAA
Source organism: Clostridiaceae bacterium (assembly GCA_040217795.1). GTDB lineage: Bacteria > Bacillota > Clostridia > Clostridiales > Clostridiaceae > Clostridium_T. Next base: position 5,962 of record JBEHWK010000077.1, on the reverse strand, counting down.
ACCTGTCCAAAAAGCACATCATCGTTTAATTCAGCAAATTTTGGTGCAAATGATCCAAGAGCATCTCTGCCTGCCGTTTGTTTTTTCATCGTTTATCCTTTCTGCGAATCCTAAATCGCTTTCCCCATTTCGTATGCTTCACTCATTAACTTCTCATGATGTTGAATAACGCCGATATCGGCTACCCCTACGCCTCGAAGAACACCAGATAACTTTGCTTTATCAAAACACGCAATCCATCCCTCTAAGCCTTTTACTGCAACATCAACAGATTCCAAACTTTCGTCCGCTGCTGTAGCTATCATATAAATTTCTCTAAAAGCATAATCCGATGGGAACAGCGGATTTAGACGGTCAAGCAATGTTTTCATTTGTCCGCTCATCTCATAATAATAAATTGGTGTAGCAAACACGATTGCGTCTGCATTCTTAACTTTTTGTGCTATATTATCTGAATCATCTTTAATAACACATTTCTGTGTTTTCTGACATACAAGACAGCCTTTACAAAATCCGATTGTTTTTCCTTCCAAACTGATTTTTTCCACATTGGCTCCAGCATCTTTCGCTCCACGGATCAGTTCCTCTGCAAGGGTGTCGCTATTACCACCCTTGCGAAGACTAGTAGAGATTACAAGTACGTTCTTATTCATTTTCTTTATTCTCCTTGATTTTTTTCATGTTTCTCCAAATCAAAAGTAACTTTGGTACTGCCATCTGCGACAGCTTGAACAAAGCTGACAGCATCTTCAATATATCCAAGTCGAGTATATTGGTAGGAACTTGAGAAGGTTTTATAGAATACGACCAGACAGTCGTCGCCGTATAGCATGATATCTCCAGCATGAATTTCTCCCGGTTGCTCGGAAGCTGTAGGGAGCTTATTCGATAAATAGTAGTATTTTTCGTTACCGTTTAATTCGCTCATTTCAATGGTTAACGGAAATAGCTTTACTAACGCCTGCGTTGTTTGATTCTCATAAAACTTTGCTGAAAATACTTTGTTTCCAACTGTAAGGCTTAAATCCATCATTGTCGCTGTCTCTGATGACTCCCCCTCATCTGTTTGTTCCGTCAAAACACTTTTCGGTGTTTCATATGGATTTCTCTGTTTACTTTCATTCATTACACTGTTATCACAGGCAGTCAGACAAAAACAAAACATAACCAAACATAGTATTGATATTACTTTTTTCATATTCAATATCCTATTACTCCAGATCGATTTCGATTTTCTTAATAATTTTTGCGGGTACACCGCCTACAATGACATTAGGAGGTACATCTCTGGTTACAACTGCACCAGCGGCAATTACAGCACCATCACCAATGGTCACTCCTGGAACGACAGTTACATTTGCTCCAATCCATACATTCTTGCCGATTACAATAGGCGCGGGATGCATAGTGCTGCGCTTACTCGGATCTAAATCATGATTAAGGGTAGCTAACACAACATTATGCCCAATGAGTGCGCCATCGCCGATTGTAATACCGCCTTGATCTTGAAAGTGACAGCCTGAATTGATAAAGACATTCTTTCCCACAGAGATGTTTTTCCCACAGTCCGAATAAAAAGGAGGAAACATGGAGAATGTATCATCTATCGGCCCTCCAATTAACTTGGAAAACAACTCCCGAATTTCTTCGGGAGTGTGATAATGTCCATTCAGTTCTGTGGTCAGCTTTAATGCTTCCTGTGAAACGTTGTGCATCATTTGGTGCATTTCCGAACCCCCCTCAACCGTTTCACCTCGGTTCAAGTGCGCTAAGAAATCACAAATATCCATTGTTATTCCCCCCTAGCGATATGACTTCTTTAGAACCGCTACAACGTCTTCATGAGTCATTTCACATGGATTTGCTGTAAATAATCCACCCATAGTTTCACGAGCATTGATTGCAATTTTATCGAATTCATCTGGTGTTATACCATAATCGCTCATTTTGAGTTCCGCCACACCACAAGCATTTTGTAAATACACAAGTGCAGTGATGAAATCCTCTGGCTTATCAGCATCTTTGATTCCCATTGCCTTCCCCATCGCTATAAACCTATCATCACAGGCATGCTTTTCAATAAAGAATTCATAGAACGCCTTTGAAATCATGATAAGCCCTGCACCATGAGGCAATTCCTGATGATATGCACTCATCGCATGCTCAATAGAATGCTCAGCAGTAGTAACGCTGACGGTCATAACTACACCTGAAAGAGTGTTTGCAAATGCCATGTGTTCTCTTGCTTCCATATCGCTGCCGTCTTTTACCGCACGGGCAAGATATTTAGCTGTATTTTCGATAGCAGTCAGTGCATACATATCACTCATCAAGCTTGCATATTTAGAAATATAGCTTTCTGTAGAATGGAAAAGCGCATCAAACCCTTGATAAGCGGTAAATTTTGATGGAACTGTCTTCATCAATTCAGGATCGATTATAGAAATCACCGGGAACAAACGGTCATCACCACCAAAGCCAATTTTCTCATTGGTTTCATCATTTGTGATAACGCCCCACTGATCCGCTTCTGAACCAGTTCCTGCTGTTGTAGTAATACAAATTACCGGAAGCGGATCATTTGCAATCGCTTTGCCTTTTCCAGTGCCACCGTAAATATAATCCCAAATATCTCCATAATTTGTCGCCATTGCCGCCATTGCTTTGGAGGCATCCATAACACTGCCACCACCAAGAGCAACAATAAAGTCACATCCGTTATCTCTTGCTGTTTTTGCTCCTGCCATAACCGTAGACTTCAGCGGATTTGCCTGTACTTTATCAAAGACAACACTCTCAACACCTACACTCGAAAGTTCTCCCACGGTGCGATTAAGCGAACCGTTTTCTTTTGTGGATTTTCCGTTTGAAATAACTACCATTGCCTTTTTGCCAGGCAGTTTCTGCTCATGCAGTTCTCTAAGCCTTCCACATCCGAAAATAAATCTTGTTGGTACATACATATTAAAGCTCATTTTAATCCCTCCATTGAATTAGAATATTATTCGTGTTAAACTTTAATTAACAAGTTCGATTTTATTCTACAACTTAAAGTTAACTTTAAGTCAATGCCTTTTTTTAATCTTTTTTATAAAAATTCTAAAATTATTTTGGGGGGATAGAATGATTTATACAGTCGGTGAAGTGGCAAATCAGCTTAATGTCGCGCCATCAACATTAAGATATTATGATAAAGAGGGCTTGTTCCCATTTGTAGAACGCTCCGGTAGTGGTATTCGCGTTTTTAAAGATGAAGACTTGTCCTGGTTAAAAATTATTGAATGCTTGAAAAAAACAGGTATGCCGATTAAGGATATCAAAAATTTTATCGACTGCTGCATGGAGGGCGATTCTAAGATAGATGAGCGCCTATCCATCATAAAATCACAGCGGGATGCTGTCATAAAACAGATGGAAGAAATGCAGGGAATGCTTGATATGTTAAATTACAAGTGTTGGTATTATGAAACCGCTAAAGAAGCAGGAACCTGTGCAGTTCACGACAATATACAAATAGAAAGTATTCCCAAAGGATACCATAAGTTTATAAACGAAAAATAGAAGATTAAATAATTCTTATATCAAAAGCACTCTATGAGTTCCAAAACCGGGAAATCACAGAGTGCTATTTTATTCCAACATTATGTCTTTACATTGAACTCAACGGTGAGTTTATCATCAAAGTTTGAACAGTGTCTCTATTAGTTCTGAAGTCTGGACATTCCAAACCTTTCTTACAATTCTGCTGCCACAATGGCCACAAATAACCCTTCCTGCCAATGGATTGTCTGCTGAGGCATAATCCAGTTTGCTGATATTGTATTTTTCAGTAAATGCCTTCCTTCTCTGTATTGCTTGAACATCCTCTGAAGCCTTTGATATGAGGCTATTTCTTCTCTATCACCACAACGCACTCGATGTGACTTGAGCAGACAAATATGATGCATCCTCTCTAAAAAATCAGCTCTCCTGGTTTATAGCCGTCAGGCAATTCTTCTTCACTTAAAAATTTGAAATTTTCATCACGCAATATTGGTAAAAATACTTCGTATGGTATACTGGAAAACTCACAGGCATAATTACTGGCTCCAAACCACTTGCCCTCTTTGCTGCTCAAATTCAAATCTCTGGCAAATTTTGTATGGTTTGAGCAATCATGAACTGCTAAATCCCAGTTTTCCTCATCAGCTATTTTCATCAATTTCAGAGTTAACTCCCTGCTCCAAGTCGGAGATATATAGCCTTGTCTGGAAATATACATGTTTTCCCCGTAATAATTGTCTATGTTATTCTCATTCAAATGTAATTCTGCACAATTTATAAAATCAACTTTTGTATCTAAGATCGCTTGCTTTTTCCTGAAAAATGCTTCGAAAAACTCAGGAGTCATTGGTGTTTCAATACCTACATTTTTAAAATATTTTTTCGCTATTCCAATATTTTCAATAACTTTGTCCGAACAATTTGATGCACCCAGGTTGAAACGTATCTCGTCAAGGCCGGCTTCAGCTAATGCTTTCAACGTCTCTTCCGTAGCTAATGTACCATTTGTATATAGATGCTGATGAATCTGAGCATCGCTGAATTTCTTTATAACGGAGTAGTACTTTTCAATTTCCATAAACGGCTCCAGATAAACGTAGGAAATACCAGTAGGTTTCTGCTGGATGGAAAGAAGTAAATCAATATCCTTCTCGTAAAATTTTGTGCCTCCGATTTCCCACATACCTTCTCCTATGGGAGCAATATTGTCCAATTCCCCATAATTATAACAGAACTTACACTGTATATTACATTTGTTTGTCTTCCTGATTGCACTTAAACCTGTTCCCAACAGACAAGAACGACATCCTTTTGCGAACTTGCTTTCATTTCCCACAAAAAAAGTTCTGTTCTCCAAAGTTTTTAAACCTTTAATTTCCGACATCAACATATCATTTCTATGGTCAATGGCAGCCTCAATCTGTGCAAATGCAGCGTAGAGTATTTCCTGTTGCTTTGTCATAAGCTCCTGTTCCTCCGGCAACATTGCAAAAAACTCAAGCCACATCAATGCATCTTTCTTTGAAATTTTCATAACGTATCCTCCTCTAATTAATCCCTCTTAAGATTCAATTCAAATCTTCTTACTATACTTTTTCACATATTTTTTTCAAAAGACATACACACTCTACATGTGAACTAAACGGGAACATATCCACTGGCTGAACCTTCAAGGTAACATATCCAAGATCATCAAGTATTCTTAAATCCCTGGCAAGAGTGCTTGGGTCACAGGAAACATAGACAATCCTTCCTGGGGAGATTTCCGCAATAGCCTCCAGCAGCGATTTTTCACAGCCTTTTCTTGGTGGGTCCACCACCACCACATCAGCCTTTATTCCTTTGGAAATAAGTTCAGGAATCACTGTTTCAGATTCTCCTGTGAAGAATTCAACATTCTCCACAGCATTTTCCTTTGCATTTTTCCATGCATCCTGGATGGCTTCAGGGACTATCTCAACTCCATATACCTTTTTTGCTTTCTGGGACAGGAAAAGGGTTATGGTCCCCGCACCACAGTATGCATCAAAAACAGTTTCCTTACCGGTAAGTTCAGCGAATTCCAAAGCCTTTCCGTAAAGTATATCTGTCTGAACCGGATTTACCTGAAAAAATGACAGAGGAGAGATGCTGAATCTGAAATCCCCTATATAATCGGTAATGGTATCATTTCCCCAAAGGGTTATGCACTTCTGTCCAAGAATTACGTTTGTTTCCTTGTCATTGACATTTTGAACGATGGAAGTGAGTCCCTCTATGTTTTCTCTCATGATCTCAATAAATTCCTCCTTGTAAGGAAGCTCTTGACTCACTGTTACGGGAACTATCATCACTTGCCCTGTTTTAAATCCCTTTCTGATCATAATGTGTCTTATAACACCATCAGGGTTAAATTTTCCATCCACAAAGGCAGGCTGTA
>JBEHWK010000076.1:0-16479 GCA_040217795.1 Clostridiaceae bacterium | reverse complement strand
TCAAACTGTTGCATGGTATGACAACGAAAATTCATATACTAGCCAAATGGTTAGAACTATAAAGCATTTTGCTAACTTCTTAAAGTAATTTAAGTATTTAGTATAAGTTTTAAAGTTAAAAATAAGTCTGGTTTTGTAGTTAAAGTCTATAAGGCCAGGCCTTTTTTAAAATATTAATTAAAGAGGTGTAAATATGAGTTACAATAAAAAAACTATTGAAGATATCGAAGTAAAAGGTAAAAGAGTATTAGTAAGATGCGACTTTAACGTTCCTCTAAAAGATGGCGTTATCACTGATGAAAACAGATTGAATGGAGCTCTTCCAACAATAAAGTATTTAATTGAAAATGGTGCAAAGGTTATACTTTGCTCACACTTAGGAAAAGCTAAAGGACCAGACGCTACTAAAACTTTAGCTCCTGTTGCTAAGAGATTAGGCGAATTACTAGGTAAAGAAGTAGTTTTTGCTGCTGATGATACAGTTGTAGGCGACAACGCTAAAAAAGCTGTTGCTGAAATGAAAGAAGGAGACGTTGTTCTTCTTGAAAACACAAGATTCAGACCTGAAGAAGGAAAGAACGAAGAATCTTTCTCAAAAGACTTGGCTTCATTAGCTGATGTATACGTAAATGATGCATTCGGAACTGCTCACAGAGCTCACTGTTCAACAGTTGGAGTTACAGCATTCGTTCCTGTTGCTGCTTGCGGATACTTAATTCAAAAAGAATTAAAATTCTTAGGAGAAGCTGTTGAAAATCCAGTAAGACCTTTCGTTGCAATCTTAGGAGGAGCTAAAGTTTCTGATAAGATCGCTGTTATAAACAACCTTTTAGATAAAGTTGACACATTAATAATCGGCGGAGGAATGGCTTACACATTCTTAAAAGCACAAGGATACGAAATCGGAACTTCATTAGTTGAAGCTGACAGAGTTGATTATGCTAGGGAAATGATAGAAAAAGCTGCTTCTAAAGGCGTTAAATTCTTATTACCAGTAGATCACAGAGTTGCTGCAGAGTTCAAGGATGTTGAAGCTGTTGTTACTGAAGATCAAAATATTCCAGCTGGACATATGGGATTAGATATAGGACCAAAGACAGATGCTTTATATGCAGATGCTATAAAAGATGCAAAGACAGTTATCTGGAATGGACCAATGGGAGTATTCGAATTCGAAAACTTCAACAAAGGAACTGTTGCAGTTGCAAAAGCTATGGCTGAAGCAGATGCTACAACTGTAATCGGCGGAGGAGACTCAGCTGCAGCTGTTAACATCTTAGGATTTGGTGACAAGATGACTCACATTTCTACAGGCGGCGGAGCTTCATTAGAATTCCTTGAAGGTAAAGAATTACCAGGAATAGCTGCTTTAAACGACAAATAATTCAAAAAATAATATAAAAGGTTTTTAGCATTATATAATGCTAAAAACCTTATTAAAATCTTTATGAGGTGAATAAAATGAGAAAAGCTATAATCGCAGGAAACTGGAAAATGCACTACACAGTTGACGAAGCTGTAAAAGTAATAAATGAATTAAAGCCATTAGTAAAGGACGCTACTTGTGAAGTAGTTGTTTGTCCTACTTTTGTTTGTTTAGATGCTGTATTAAAAGCTGTAGAAGGTTCAAATATCAAAGTTGCAGCTCAAAATATGCACTTTGAAGAAAAAGGTGCCTTCACAGGAGAAGTTGCTCCAGGAATGCTGGAAGCTATGGGAGTTAGCTATGTTGTTTTAGGACATAGTGAAAGAAGAGAATACTTTAATGAAACTGATGAAGCTTTAAATAAAAAAGTTAAAGCTGCATTTGCTCATAACTTAACTCCAATACTTTGTTGTGGAGAATCTTTAGAGCAGAGAGAAAATGGAACAACTAATCAGGTTGTTGGAGCTCAAATTAAAGCTGATTTAGATGGTTTATCATCTGATTTAGCAGAAAAATTAGTTATAGCATATGAACCAATCTGGGCTATAGGAACTGGTAAAACTGCTACAGACGAACAAGCAAATGAAACAATAATTGCTATAAGAGCTGTTGTTGCTGAAATGTTTGGAAAAGAAGTTGCAGACAAAGTAAGAATACAATACGGTGGATCAGTTAAACCTAATACAATAAAACAGCAAATGGCTCAATCTGATATAGATGGTGCTTTAGTTGGCGGAGCTAGTTTAGTAGCTTCTGATTTTGCAGCTATAGTAAACTACTAAAATGTACCCCAGGGGTGCTGGAATATTTTGGGGGTGCCCCTGGGGTAATGAAATTTTTGACAATAGCAATAAGCAACCCGGAAAGAGTGTTTGTTGCTATTGTTTTTTTTATATCGTTAGAATATAATTAATGAGTAAAATAAATTGTAAATTAAATATTTTTTGGAGGTAACTATGTCAAATAAACCCGTTTTATTAATGATATTAGATGGTTTTGGAAATGCTCCAAAGTCAGATGGAAATGCTGTTGAAGGCGCTAAAAAGCCAAATTATGATAGAATATTCAGTGAATATCCACACACTGAAATAAAATCTTCAGCCTTGGATGTTGGTCTTCCAAAAGGTCAAATGGGTAACTCGGAAGTAGGACACTTAAACATCGGTGCAGGAAGGATAATATACCAGGAGTTAACAAGAATAACTAAGGAAATAGAAGAAGGCGGCTTCTTTACAAACGAAGCTTTATTAAAGGCTGTAAATAATGCAAAGAAAAATAATTCAGCTCTTCATTTAATGGGATTGTTATCTGATGGAGGAGTTCATTCTCACATAGATCACCTGAAGGGTCTTTTAGAATTAGCTAAGAAAAATGAATTAACTAAAGTATATATTCATGGATTCATGGATGGAAGAGACGTTGCTCCTTCATCTGGAAAAGATTTCGTAGTGGAAATTGAGGATTACATGAAAGCTAATGGTATCGGAAAGATTGCTACTATAAGCGGAAGATACTATGCAATGGACAGAGATAACAGATGGGAAAGAGTTCAGCTTGCTTACGATGCAATGGTAAACGGCAAGGGTGAAACTGCAAATTCAGCAGTTGAGGCTATGGAAAACTCATATCATGACAACAAAACAGATGAGTTTGTTTTACCTACAGTAGTTCTAGAAGATGGACATCCAACAGCTGTAATCAAAAACGGTGACTCTGTAATATTCTTCAACTTCAGACCTGACAGAGCAAGAGAAATTACAAGAGCAATCAATGACAAGGCATTTGAAGGATTCAAGAGAGAAACTCTTGACCTTACATTCGTTACTATGACTCAATATGACAAGACTCTTGAGGGTGTGGAAGTTGCATATAAAGCTGAACCAATAGTGAACACTTTAGGTGAATATGTAAGCAGCAAGGGATTAAGTCAATTAAGAATAGCTGAAACTGAAAAATATGCCCACGTTACATTCTTCTTTAATGGTGGAGTTGAACAGCCATATACAGGAGAAGAAAGAGCTCTTATAAATTCACCAAAGGTTGCGACTTATGATCTTAAACCTGAAATGAGCGCATATGAAGTAACTGATGAACTTATAGAGAGATTGGATTCAGATAAATATGATATGATCATATTAAATTATGCTAATCCTGATATGGTTGGACATACTGGTATTATCGAAGCTGCACAAAAAGCTGTTCATGCTGTAGATGAATGCTTAGGAAAAGTAGTTGATAAAGTGCTTGAAAAGGATGGAACAGTATTTATAACAGCTGACCACGGTAATGCAGAAACTATGGTTGACTTCTCAACTGGAACACCATTTACAGCTCATACTACAAATCCTGTACCATTTGTTTGGGTAAGCAATGATGCAAAAGGAAAAGAGCTTAGAGAAGGCGGAAGGCTTTCTGACATAGCCCCTACAATGTTACAGATTTTAGGTTTGGAAAAGCCAGCTGAAATGACTGGAAACAGCTTAATAAAATAATATCTGCATTAAAAAAAGAGGTTATGCCTCTTTTTTTTACTTTATAAGCATAAAATATATAAAGCAATTCTAAAGGATAAAGTCATGAGTAAAAAGTATGATTTAAGTCTGGTTCTTGATGAAGAAACTGAGAAAATGCTAAGGGATGGAGAATATTTGGGTGAGGGCAATAATGGGATAGTATTCCTGCTTCCGGGCAGGAAAATAATTAAAATATTTTATGATAAGAAAACTTGCTTAAAGGAAGCTCTGATATTAAAAAAGGTTAATGGATCTGTATACTTTCCGAAAATGATCAAGCATGGCAGCAAATACATTGTAAGGGAATTGGTTGAAGGTACAAGACTTGATATATATTTGAAAGACCATGAGCTGACTGAGAAGCTTACAAGAAAGATATATAAACTGTTAAAAGAATTCAGAAAGCTGAAGTTCACAAAGTTGGACATAAGATGCAGGGATGTTTATGTGGATAAGAATAAAAATCTTAAAATTATCGATCCAAGAGGAAGTTTTACAAGGAATAAATCTTATCCGAGACATTTGATGAAAGGTCTTAAAAACATTGGAGTATTGGATAAATTTCTTGAAAATATGATGAATATTGACAAAGAGTCAGGTATTGCCTGGAGAGAACAGTTCGACAAATATACCAGATTAGGAATAAAGTAAGAATATAAGTTTGAAATATGTGTCCCTTTCAATTATACTATGTTTATGTATATTTAACATATAGAAAGCAAAATTCTTGTACATTCCGCTGTCACGTTTCTCGGCTCTATTTCCCGAGAGTCATTCCGCGCAATGTAAGAACATTAATGCTTTCTATATAGATTCAAAAGATGAGGGAAGTATGGAGAATTTTTTATTATCGATTAATGTTGTTTTGCCATTATTCATGCCTATCGTTTTAGGGTACATTTTGAAAAAACTTAAGTTTTATGACGAATATATATTAAAAGCGATGAATAAACTTGTTTTTAAGGTATTTCTGCCTGTGCTTTTATTTGTAAATGTATATAATACAACGCTTAAGGATTCACTAAACACATCTTTGATGTTATACGCCGTAGTCTGTTTATGCATCATTTATTTTGGGACATGGCTAATTGTGCACTTCACAGAAAAAGAAGACAAAAACCGAAGTGTAATAATACAGGGGATTTACAGAAGCAATTTTATTTTATTTGGTATCCCGGTAACCTCAGCTCTGTTTCAGGAAAAAGGGGTGGGGGTAGTTACTATGTTGATAGCAATAATTGTTCCTTTGTACAATGTATTTGCAGTGATTATTCTGGAGGTATACAGGGGAGGCAAAATAGATGTTAATAAAGTAATCAGGGGAGTTTTATGCAATCCATTGATTATCGGATCTATGACAGGAATATTATTTTTGCTTTTTGGAATTAAATTGCCCTCTTTTCTGGAAAAAACAACAGTGGATATTTCAAAAGCTGCAACACCCATTGCGCTTATAGTTTTAGGAGGAACCTTCAGGTTTTCTGCTGTGAGAGGTTGTCTGAAAGAGCTTCTGGCTGCGGTGCTTGGAAGAAATTTAATTGTTCCGGTGATATTTGTATTCACATCTGTAATGATAGGATACAGAGGAGTTGAACTGAGTGCTTTAGTATCCATGTTCACTGCCCCTACTGCAGTTTCTTCCTTTACCATGGCTGAACAGATGGATGCCAACGGGGAATTGGCCGGGCAGATAGTGGTGTTCACATCTATCTTTTCTTCGCTGACTATTTTTTTTACTGTGTTTGTGATAAAAGCCATGAATTTTATATAGTTTAATATTACAATAATAGAATATTGTAAGTGTAATATAAAAGAGCTCATGAGAGCTCTTTTTCTAACTTCTTCGGGGATTTGTAAAGCTGACTTCTGAAGGATTTGGTGCATCGAAAAATCTGCCCGGGGTTGATAAGTCGAAATATAATCTTGAATCGGATGTTACTCCGAAATCTTTGTTTGACCCTGAATCCTTAATCTTGTTTAAGGCTTCTCTGAATAAGGCATTATGAGCTTCCTCACGGTTTAGCAGGAAGTCTATGGTATTCCTTACTTCCTTATCTTTAATCTGGCGATATAAGTATTCGTAAACAACCTTTGCCCTTTGCTCTGAAGCTATATTTGAAAGCAAATCTGCTACGAGATCTCCGGTTACAGTCACATAGTTTCCAGTCCATGGTGCGCCTGAGGAGTTGATCAAAACAGGTGCCAAACCTCCAAGAACATGGGTTTCAATTTCTCCGGAGCCCACAGTTTCATAATTTACATCGTGCCCATTCAGCAGATTGATAGTTTCTGCAACTATCTCCATGTGGCTGAGCTCTTCGGTCCCTATATCAAGAAACAAATCTTTTATTGTCTGGTCCTTAACTCGGAAGCTTTGGGAAAGATATTGCAACGCCGCCTTCAACTCACCGTTTCCGCCACCCAGCTGTTCCTGCATAAGCACAGCATATTGTGGATTTGGTCTTTCCACTTTAACTTGAATCTGGTTCAAAAAGGGCTTTTCATGCTTAAACATACTGTTTCCTCCTGAAGTATAACTACAACAATAGTATTTAAGTTTATTATTGTTTTTATTCTTTGAACCGCTATAAAGTGGTTTATATTTTTATTTAGTATTATAATAAAATTAAGATGTTTAAGAAGGAGAATGATAAAATGAATACGTTTTATATGCCTGTGAAAATTTTCTCCGGCCAGAATATTATCAGGGAAAAGTGCCAGGAATTCAAGCTTCTGGGCAACAAAGCATTAATAGTTACTGGTAAAAGTTCATCAAAGAAGAATGGCTCTTTAAAGGATGTTGAGGATGCATTGAGGCATGCTTCAGTTTCATTTGTGATTTTTGATGAGATTGAGGAAAATCCTTCATTGGAGACAATAGAAAAAGCAGCAGAATTCGGTAAAAGTGAAGAGGTTGATTTTATTATTGGCATTGGAGGAGGTTCTCCGCTGGATTCATCAAAGGCAATCGGGGTACTGATAAAGAATCCATCAATAAAAGGAGAGGACCTGTATAAAATAGATAATCTTAAATCTTTAAATATAGCAGCAGTTCCAACTACTTCCGGAACAGGAAGTGAGGTGACTCCCTATGCTATAATCACACTTCATAAAGAGAAGACCAAGAAGAATTTCGCACAAAAAATATTCCCTGCAGCAGCTTTTTTAGATGCAAGGTATACAATGAATACACCTTTGGATATAACCGTAAACACAGCAGTGGATGCACTTTCTCATCTGGTTGAAGCTTACCTCAACAAAAATGCATGTATTTTAACAGATGCGATAGCTGAGGCGGGTATGAGAATATGGGGTGAAGCATTGGAACAATTGATTTCAGGGGAATTAGACATTAAAGACAGGGAAAGGCTTATGTTTGCCTCTGTTTTAGGAGGTATTGCAATAGCTCAGACAGGAACCTCGCTTCCTCATGGAATGGGATATCCTCTGACTTATAACAAAGGATTGTCTCACGGAATTGCAAATGGAATATTGTATGTTGAATACTTAAGAACTTTTAAGGACAGGAAAAAGGTAAACAGGATTCCTGAGTTATTGGGTGTTAAAGGATATGAACTTTTTGAAGAGATACTTAAAAAACTGACAAGAACTGAGATAAGCATCACCGATGAAGAGATTGAAGAATACACAGCAGGAATATTTAAAAATAAAGGAAAATTAGCGAATCATCCGGAAGAAATAACTTACGAGGAACTCTATAATATATATAAAGGGAGCTTTACTTAAAGCAGTTTTTTCTTTACTTGGGGAGGATACATTGGAAGGAGCAGTAATCAAATGCCTGATATAAAATATTAATAAAATGTTGGTTGAATAATGCGCTTACAAAAGGAAAACAATAATTAGCAATGAAACCTTTAGTAACAAATTCGTTTGAAAATCAAAAACTGGTATTATTATTTCAATATATAGAAATAATAATAAAGCTAGTTAAATATAAGGAGGGTATTTTTGATGAAACAGTATGTAGAAATTGTAGACGTTATAGGAAGACAGATTCTGGATTCAAGAAGTTTTCCCACTGTTGAAGTGGAAGTTGTATTGGAGGATGGAACTACAGGAAGAGCAGCAGTTCCGTCAGGTGCTTCTACAGGGATTTATGAAGCAGTGGAGTTGAGAGATGGAGACAAGCTGGTTTATAACGGAAAGGGTGTACTTAAAGCTGTTGGTAATGTAAATGAGGAAATTGCTACCGAGTTGATAGGGATGAATGTATTCGACCAGACTTATATTGATAAGACCTTAATTACATTGGATGGAACAGAAAATAAGGGAAAACTGGGAGCTAATGCAATACTTGGAGTTTCATTGGCTGTTGCTCAGGCAGCGGCTAATTATTTAGGAATTCCATTGTACCAGTACATAGGAGGGGTTAATGCAAAAGTTCTTCCTGTGCCAATGATGAATATAATTAATGGTGGATCTCATGCTGATAATTCAGTTGATCTCCAGGAATTTATGATTATGCCTGCCGGAGCTGAATCTTTCAGTGAAGCAGTAAGAATTTCCTCAGAAGTATATCATGCATTGAAGAAAATTTTAAATGATAAGAATTACTCAACAGGTGTAGGTGATGAAGGTGGATTTGCCCCTAACCTCAAGAGCAATGAGGAAGCACTTCAAGTAATAATTGAAGCGATTCAAAAAGCCGGCTATGAAGCAGGGAAGGATGTATTCATTGCTATAGATGCTGCATCTTCGGAATTTTACAAGGATGGAAAATATGTACTGCAGCATGAAGGCAAGACATTGACTGCAGCAGAATTAGTTGACTTCTATGCAAACTGGGTGGAAAAATATCCTATAATATCCATTGAAGATGGAGTTGCAGAAGAGGATTGGGAAGGCTGGAAGATACTTACTGACAGGCTGGGAGGAAAGATTCAGCTTGTTGGAGATGATTTATTCGTAACTAATACAAGCAGATTGTCAACTGGAATTGAAAAAGGAGTTGCAAACTCAATTCTTATAAAACTTAACCAGATTGGTACTTTAACTGAAACCCTTAATGCAATAGAAATGGCAAACAGAGCAGGTTATACTGCCGTTGTATCTCACAGAAGCGGTGAAACTGAAGACACAACTATTGCAGATCTGGTAGTTGCAGTAAATGCAGGACAGATAAAAACAGGCGCACCTGCAAGATCTGAAAGAGTTGCAAAATACAATCAATTATTAAGAATAGAAGAAGAATTGGGAGAGATTGCTGAATATAGAGGCTTAAAAGCATTCTTTAATGTAAAGAAGCAGTAACTTGAAAGAAGGCAGCTTGTTTTGCTGTCGTTAGGGTTCTTTTACTAATACCTTATACATGTATAAGTAAGTTTTGTAAAGGAACCCTATATTATATTGTAAAGATTTATCAAGTGTGTTATCATAGACTAAGGTATTTTATACTATGCAATTATTTTAGGAGCATAGGTATTCGGGAGGTTAGCAATGAAAACAGCATTGATAATATTAGAGTCAATTTTAGGATTGGCAGTTATTGTTTCAGTAATGCTTCAACCAGGCAAAACTGATGGATTAAGCGGATTAATACAAGGAAGAAGCGAGACTTTTTTCTCAAGAAATAAAGGAAGAACAAAAGAAGCTATGCTGGCAAAAGTGACTATAGCGTCCATGGCACTGTTTGCAGTAATTACAGTAGCATTAAATATGATCTAATAAAAAAACTCAGCCTCAGGCTGAGTTTTTTATTCTTTATTCTTTATTAATCTATTTCGCTTAAGTTATATGGTGTATTTTGATATACAAAGTAATTTAACCAGTTGGAAAAAATAATATAAGCTGAAGATCTCCAATTTACAAAAGGAACTTTTGTAGGATCATCATCAGGGAAATAATTGTTAGGCACTTCAATATCAAGACCTTTGTTTACATCCCTGTCGTATTCATTCTTTAAAGTTTCCCTGTCATATTCAAGATGGCCTGTTATAAAAACATCCCTTCCGGACTTAGTTGTTACAATAAATACACCTGCGTCATCAGATTCGGCTAGTATCTCCAAATCTGGTATCTTTTCAATATCTTCTCGTAAAATTTCTGTATGCCTTGAATGAGGAGCAAAAAATACGTCATCTAAACCTCGTAAGAGTTCACTGTTCTTTATACAAATCCTATGAGCAAAAACTCCGAAAACTTTTTTTCCCACTTTGTATTTTGGAATTCCATAATGGTAATACAACCCTGCCTGAGCTCCCCAACATATGTGCAAAGTAGAATATACATTGTGCTTGCTCCATTCCATTATTTCTGTAAGTTCCTGCCAATAATCAACCTCTTCAAAAGAAAGGTGCTCAATAGGAGCGCCTGTTATAATTAATCCATCGAATTTTTCATCCTTTATATCCTCAAAGTAATTGTAGAACTTATCAAGATGTTGAGGGGATGTGTGGGATGGGGTATAGGTTTTAGTCTGGATTAATTTAATTTCTACCTGAAGCGGCGAATTAGACAGAAGTCTTAATAATTGATTCTCAGTGGCTATTTTTGTAGGCATCAGGTTAAAAATAGCAATTTTCAAAGGTCTGATCTGCTGAGTTTCAGCTCTTTGATTATTCATTACAAAAATATTTTCTTCTTTTAAGATATTGAAAGCAGGCAAATCGCTTGGTATTTTTAATGGCATGCTTTCACCCCCATTTTTATTTGATAAATATATTATACATTAAATTAAAGTGCAGGCAATAAGAAAGTCAGAGGAAACCACTGACTTTCTAGAGAATATATCTATATTATTATGTAATTAGTTTTTAAATGAGTGGATAGGTGCAGGTATTCTTCCACCTCTTTGTATGAAATCGAAAGAAGAGTATTTATTAACAGGCATAACTGGTGCTGTTCCTAATAAACCACCTAATTCAATCATATCTCCAACTTTAGTTCCAGGAGCAGGTATTACCCTTACTGCAGTTGTCTTGTTATTTATTACTCCAATAGCTGCTTCGTCAGCAATCATTGCAGAAATAGTAGCTGCTGATGTGTCACCAGGAACTGCTATCATGTCTAAACCAACAGAGCAAATTGCAGTCATTGCTTCAAGTTTTTCAAGGTTTAAGGAACCATTTAATACTGCATCAATCATTCCTGCATCTTCAGAAACAGGTATGAAAGCTCCACTTAATCCTCCAACGTGGCTGCAAGCCATTACTCCGCCTTTTTTTACAGCGTCATTTAAAAGAGCAAGTGCTGCAGTTGTTCCATGAGTACCTACAACTTCAAGTCCCATTTCTTCAAGAATATGAGCTACAGAATCACCTACTGCAGGAGTTGGTGCAAGGGATAAATCAACGATTCCAAATGGAACTCCTAATCTGTCTGATGCTTCAAGAGCAACTAAGTGACCCATTCTTGTTATTTTGAATGCTGTCTTTTTAACAGTTTCAGCAACTACATCAAAACTCTGGCCTTTAACTTTTTCTAAAGCTCTTTTAACTACTCCAGGACCGCTTACACCGACGTTTATAATCTTGTCAGCTTCACCTACTCCATGAAAAGCACCTGCCATAAATGGATTATCTTCTACTGCATTAGCGAAAACTACAAGTTTTGCACAGCCTAATCCCTGAGTATCCTTTGTAAGTTCAGCGGTTCTCTTGATTACTTCGCCCATTTCCTTAATTGCATCCATGTTAATTCCGCATCTTGTAGAACCTACATTAACAGAAGAACATACTTTTTTAGTAGTTGCTAATGCTTCAGGAATTGAATTTATTAAAATTTTATCTCCTTTAGTATATCCTTTCTGAACAAGAGCGGAGAATCCTCCAAGGAAGTCAATTCCAAGAGTTGCAGCAGCTCTGTCTAACGTTTCAGCAAATTTTACGTAATTATCTTCATTTGTAGCACCTGCTATTATTGAGATTGGAGTAACTGAAACACGCTTATTTACTATAGGAACACCAAATTCACTTTCTATTTCCCTGCCAACCTTAACCAGGTTTTCAGCTGACTTGGTTATTTTGTCATATATTTTTGCTCTGGCTTTATCTCCGTCTGAGTCAATACAATCTAAAAGGGAAATACCCATAGTGATGGTTCTTATATCGAGTTTCTCTTCTTCAATCATTTTTATGGTTTCTAATATATTATTTGCGTTCATGTGATACCTCCCAAATTATAGTGTGTGCATAGAATTGAACAGTTCTTCCCTTTGAATTTTAACTTCTACTCCTAAAGCATCTCCTTTTTTTAGAAGAGCAGT
The DNA here is from genome assembly GCA_040217795.1 of Clostridiaceae bacterium. Classification (GTDB taxonomy): domain Bacteria; phylum Bacillota; class Clostridia; order Clostridiales; family Clostridiaceae; genus Clostridium_T. The sequence continues at coordinate 4,313 of JBEHWK010000076.1, read as the reverse complement.
TTTTACTTCTTCAAAATTTTTAGTGGTTTTTTCTAAATCTAGCATCATTATCATTGTAAAATAACCCTGCATTATTGTTTGAGTAACATCAAGAATATTGATTCCAAGTTCCTGAAGTTCAGTGCTTACTCCTGCTATAATGCCTACCTTATCTTTACCGATTACTGTTAATATTGCTTTCATAATATCCACTCCTTAAATATTTTTTAGTATAAAAATAGTGACATTATATATGAAAATATATTTTCATATACAATAAAAAAAGCCTTTACCAACAAAGGGACGAAAAATTCCGCGGTTCCACCCTTTTTGACAATAGCCCATCTTTAAAAAATTAACACTCCAAAGCTCCTTTCATGATACTTCACTGGTTGTTTCCACCAAACACAACCTCTCTATTAAGATTCATATCATTACTTTTCTTTTTCATCGTGCGATATACAATTATAATGCTATTTTATATTGTATATATTAAATTGTCAAACTTAAAATTAGCATAGGGTAAAAATCTTTTCAAGAGAGGGATTTTTCTTTTTTTTCAGACAAAACAGGAATGAAATCATAAATGAACCTTAAAAAATATGAAACTATTTATTTAAAAATATATTAAGTATATAATGGAATAGGGTAATTTTACTTGAAAGAAGGAAACTAAATGAAAGAAATAGTTTTAGCAGGAGGATGCTTTTGGGGTGTAGAGGAATATATCTCAGGAATCCAGGGTGTTTATGAAACCAAGGCGGGATATGCAAATGGCACCAAATCGAATCCGTCATATGAGGAAGTGTGTACAGGACGTACAGGACATGCCGAAGCTGTTTATATAAAATATGATGAAGATATTCTTTCTCTGAATATGCTTTTAGAAAAATTTTTCAGAATTATAGATCCTGTTTCAGTAAACAGACAAGGGCCTGATGCAGGAAATCAATACAGAACCGGAGTATACTGGATGAGTGGTGAAGATGCAGCTGAAATAACTGCCTTCAAGGAAAAAGAGCAGGAAAAACATAAAGAGCCTGTTGCTGTTGAGACAGAGCCATTAAAATGTTTTTACTACGCTGAAGAGTATCATCAGAAGTATCTTAAGAAAAATCCAGGGGGATATTGTCATATTGATTTGAATATTTAGCGGAGGAACGGAAGTTTGAAAGAGATGATATGTTATTACCTGATATTTATAAATGTTTTGGGATTGCTTATAGTTCTTAAAGACAAAAAGGCGGCTATTAAGCATCACTGGAGAATTAAAGAAAAAACAATATTCATGACAGCATTTTTAGGAGGAAGCATTGGGGTTTTTCTTGGAATGGAACTTTTCAGACATAAAACAAAGCACAAAAAGTTTATAATAGGGATTCCTGTGATCATAATAGTTCAAATTCTTTTATTCAGCCTCAGAAACAGCATAGCACTGTGAAATAATAAGATCTGAGGTTTTTCAGATGCAAATACAGTACTTGATTTTTTTACAGAGTTCTAATATAGTTATAAGGTGAGTGTATTTTTACTAATTGTTATAGTTGCTTAGTATTATAGGGTTACTTCACGAAAACTTAACTTATGTTTGTTGAAAAGTTGTGAAATCAGGCAATTTTCCAACAAAGTATAAGCGGACAGTTTTGGTTGGAACCTTGTAAAAAGAGAAACTAAGGATTTAAATATATTTTAGGAGTGATGAAATGGGGAATTACGTTTTTGCTGCAACAGCTGTATTCCAAATTTTTGTGTTTTGCATAATGGCATATTATCTGGTAATATCTTTTTTTGGATTTTTCAGAAAAAAAGATACAAAAGATTATACAGCTCAAAGAAAATATGCATTAATTGTTGCCGCACACAATGAAGAGGTGGTTATAGCAAACCTGCTGGAAAGCTTAAAAAAACTTGATTATCCAAAGGATTTATATGATGTGTTCGTAATAGCTGATAACTGCACAGATAAGACTGCAGAAATTGCAAGAGCGCATGGTGTTAATGTTTTTGAGAGAAATGACAAAGAGAACAGAGGTAAGGGTTATGCCTTAGAGTGGATGTTTGATAAGTTATATAAGATGGAAGTAAAGTATGATGCCATTTCAGTTTTTGATGCTGATAATTTAGTTGCAAAGGACTTCCTGAAAGAAATAAATGCTAAGATGAATGAAGGATATAAAGTTGTTCAGGGTTATCTTGATTCTAAAAATCCGGAGGATTCATGGATTGCTGCTGCTTATTCAATAGCATTCTGGTCACAGAACAGACTTTATCAACTGGCAAGAACAAACTTAGGACTTTCAAATCAGATAGGTGGAACAGGATTCGCAATTGATATTAATATACTTAAAACTTTAGGATGGGGAGCAACTTGTCTTACAGAAGACCTTGAGTTCAGCTGCAAGCTTATTTTAAACGGAGAGAGAGTAGGCTGGGCACATGATGCTGTAATCTACGATGAAAAACCTCTTACTTTAAAACAGTCCTGGGTTCAGAGAAGAAGATGGATGCAGGGTTTTGCAGATGTTGCATCAAGATTTTTCTTCAAGCTTCTTAAAAAGGCCGTAAAAGATATGGATATAAGAGCTTTTGATTGTGCTTTATATGTGATTCAGCCGTTTACAGTACTGTTATTAGGTTTGTCAGCTTTACTGACTGCTATACAGGTCAACACAACAGGAGTTCACATATACTCAATAAGCTATCTTTTCAGTGACATGGGGTGGAAAGTTTTTGTTATAGTTCAGTTCCTTATTACTCCATTTGTAATACTAAAGGATAAGAAAATACCATTGAAGATTTTTGCTTTATTTGCATTATATTCAATGAACACATTTATATTCCCTATTATGCTGGAAGGGTTTAAAAACATATTTATTATAACTGGAGCTCATGTTCTGTATACATTAGTATTTTTAATTGTTGCGTATATTGTCTTCGGCAAAAAAGGATTTCTTTTATTTTTCAGATATCTTCTGTATTCAGTATATACTCTGACTTGGATTCCGATTACTATTCAGGGCATATTGAGAAAGAACAATAAAGATTGGAACCATACAAAGCATGTAAGACAAATAGGCATTTATGATGTATAATGTGGAAGAGAAGGTATTTAATTATACCTTCTCTTTTTTATCATATAGGAAAAACACTTTCCTATATGATAAAAAATGCAAGTGGTGAAGGGGAAGCAGAGTTCCCCGCCGCCAAAGTAGGTAATAATTAGGAGGTAAGAAGTAAGAGCTAAGAGGTAAAAGTTAAAAGGAAGAAAAACTGCTAGCAGTTTTATCATAAACTATTACTTATTAATTCTTACTTCTTACCTATCTACTTGGAGAACACATGTTTGACAAATGGAAGGATTTTAGGTATATTTTGTTTATGTTACGATAGGAGGAAAAGATGGTGGAAGAGAAAAATATTAAAAGCTATGATGTAACTTCACTGACTTCTCTGGAAAAGTTAGAGCCTGTGAGAGTCAGACCAGGAATGTATATTGGTTCTACAGGAAGCAAAGGTCTTCATCATTGTGTGTGGGAGATACTTGATAATGCTATAGATGAAATTTCAAACGGATATGGTGACAAGGCCACTGTAATACTAAATAAGGATAAAAGTGTAACAATAGCTGATAATGGGAGAGGAGTTCCTACAGGAATTCACCCTATAAAGAAAAAATCCGGGGTGGAAATGGTATTTACTGAACTGCATACAGGCGGAAAGTTCGACAACGTCAATTATAAGACATCAGGAGGACTTCACGGGGTTGGTGCAGCTGTTGTCAATGCTTTGTCCAAGTGGCTGGAAGTTGAGGTCAGCCAGAACGGGAAAGTATACTTTCAGCGATTTGAATATGCATATGACAAAGATCTTAAAAAAGATATGCCTGGTACGGCTGTTACGAGTCTTGAAGCAAAGGGAAAGACTGACACTACAGGAACTAAGGTGACATTTATGCCAGACCCGGATGTTTTCAGTTCAGTTGATTTTAAATTTGATGTTATAGATGAAAGATTACAGGAATTAGCTTTTCAGAATAAAGGAATAAAGCTGGAATTAAGAGATGAAAGAAAAGATGAGGTTATAGTAAAGGAATATTATTCTGAAAGGGGACTTCTGGATTTTATAGACTATCTGAATGAAAGCAAGACAGTACTTCATCCTCAGCCTATACTATTTGAAGGAGAGAGAAGCCTTCAGAACATAAGTTTATATGGGGAAGTGTGCATTCAGTTTACTGATTCCACTACAGAATATATTGCAAGTTATGTAAACAACATACCTACTACTGAAGCAGGAACACATGAAACAGGATTTAAGACAGGTATGACCAGAGC
>JBEHWK010000075.1:0-16594 GCA_040217795.1 Clostridiaceae bacterium | reverse complement strand
TATGATTTAAGATTCCCTGAGGTGTTCCAGGCTGTATCCAAAAATGTATCCATTATTATTGTTCCTGCAAATTGGCCGGAAAAAAGGAGAGAGCACTGGAGATGCTTACTGAAAGCACGAGCTATCGAAAATCAGGTTTATATTTTAGGGATAAATTGCGTGGAAGAAAATAATGGGTTGTACTATTCCGGAGACAGCTGTGTTATTGATTCGTCAGGAAATACACTGAAGGAGTTATCCTATAAAGAAGGCCTTATTATACAGGATATTGAAGATAATACGGATAAAATCAGGAGGGAGTTTCCTGTTAAAGCTGACAGAAAAACTAAGTTTTATAAAAAAATATTATAGAAGTTTAATATGTTGATACAAAGCGTAATTCTTTTTGTTAATACTAAAATTTGAAATTATAAAGGAAGAAAGACTTCGTTTATTAAGGAATTACCAAATTATTGAAAATGGTTGTACCAAATGTTAAAATTAAGGTAGCAATTATCAAATAAATATTATCTGTTCAAGGGGAGTAGATAAATAATGAAAAATAAAAAATATACTACTATTACAACAATGCTTTTGGTTACAATATGTATGATTATGTCCATATCAACTAATGCTTATGCTTCACCGGGAGGTACCATTGCCAAAGCAGCTATAAATAGTCCATTGGGAAGGATTGCTGCTGTTGCAATAACTATACTGTTGCTGCCTGTAATAATTTATATGTGGGTAATAGAATATATTGCTGTGTCTAAGACAACAAAAGCATTGAGTAAGCTAGGTAAAATGAACGATAATTTTCGATGGATCATATTAAATGAACGTGCTCATTCAATTATTACCCATGTTTATGCCGCTTGGAAGAAAACAGATATAGAGCAGGCAAAGGAATGGATGACTGGATGGTACTGGCAAAATCAAAAATTAACAGTATTGGAAAGTTGGGAAGAGGACGGCTTAAAAAATATATGTAAGCTTAACAAGATTCGTTCAGTAAAGCCACTGTATATAGATTATCGGGACAAGGAAAAAGGCGATGGCGAGGGCTCAAGGATTGTATTATCAGTTACTGTCAATCTTCAAGATTACTTGGTAAATGAAAAGACTGAAAAAATCGTTGAAGGTGATGAAAAGAAAAAGGATCTTGAAACGGTATGGACACTTGTTTTGGCTGATGGACAGTGGAAGTTGTCACTTATTGAGGAGTCCTTCCGCAGCTTAGCTTATGCTAAACTTGAAAATAACATTGAGGCTGCAAGTGAATACATTGGGTCTGGATTTATTTATAAAGGTAGGGTTTAGAATTATTCAAAGGCGAACCGTACCATAAGTAACGGAGACTCTCTTCTAAAGTATTAATATGACTAGTATTAATAGGGTTTATAGCTTATAAAACCATATCAAAACTAAACAATTGTTAACATGTTGCAGGATTTTAGGTTATATAGATACTTAATAAGTAATGTAACTGAAGGATGGTAATTTATAATGAATTATAAAAATTTACTTAGTATAGGGGAATTAGTGAGTACTTGTAACGTTTCGCACAAAACTTTAAGATACTATGATAGTATAGGGCTTTTAAAACCTGCTGAGGTGAATCCGGAAAATGGATATAGGTACTACGAAAAATGGCAGGTTACTAGAATTATGACAATAAAGGAGCTACAAAGTTTAGGAATTTCATTAGTTGAAATTAAAATGTGTTTAGAAAATGGAGATAGTGAATTATTGCTTAATAATTTAAAAAATATATTCGAAAGTAAGAAAAATGATATTAAAGAGCAAATACTAATATTGAACAAGAATCTTGAAAAGATTAAAATATTTAAATCTCAGTATGAAAAGATTGAAAAAATATTGATGCTTGAAAAAGAGCAAAAGGTTACGGTGAAGAAACTTAATAAGCGTAGAATTGTTTATAAAGAATATACTGGTAAGTATGATTCAGAAATTTTTAGATTATACTACAAAGAACTTCTAGAATACTTTAGAGAAAAAGGATATATAGGGTTTAATACGTCATCCTTTCCAATAGCAATATATTCTAAAATAAATGATTTAAATAATATAAACATAAAAATAGGTTTTCAAACAGATATAGGAGATTATTTTGGTGATTTTCTTGTGTGTGAAATTCCGGAAGCATATTATTTATCTTATATTTATAAAGGGAACTATTCTTCTTTGAGAAATGATGCTTATAAAAATATTTATAAATTTATTGAAGAAAATGGGTATGAAGTAGATGGTACAAGCATTGAAGTCTATTATATAAGTGAAAATATTATGATTGAACAGGAGTACTATATAACAGAGATACAGATGAAAGTAAAAAAGCTATAAAATATTATTGACTCTTCCCCTGGGGTATGCTTTACGATTAGTGAAGATAATACATTTAGGAGGAGATTTTATGAGTTATTCAATATTTTCTGACACTATGGTAGATATGACGTATACTCAAATTGAGGTAGCATCAAAAAAAAATATACCAATTTTATTCCCAATTGCAGTTATAGAGGAGCATGGTCCTCATATGTGTTTAGGTACTGATACATACCTAACATATGATTTTTGTAAAAAACTAAAAAAAGAATTAGCTAATTACAATATTGATTCGTTGATTGCGCCCCCTTTCTATTGGGGTGTAAATAGTATAACTAATGGTTTTCCAGGGTCATTTGTAGTAAAATCTGAAACTATGATGACTATAGTACTTGAGTTACTGGAAAATTTAAAAGCATGGGGATTTGATAATATATTTTTATTTAACTTTCATGGTGATTACAAGCATATTCAGACTATTTTTGAAGTTGCAAAAAAAGCATATAATGAACAAAATATTGGTGCATATTTTGTTGCACAAGATTTAGTTTTCAGGATTGCAGGATTATCTGGAAAAGAACCTAATGTTATTGAAATACCAACTAATCAGCAGTCATCATCCCAATATATTGATATACATGCTGGTAGTTTTGAAACGAGCTGGATGGTGAAGAATTTTCCAGACCTTGTAGATATTAATCAAGCAGGTAACTTAAAATCATCCTTTACATCAATAAAAGATTTAAAAACTTGGCTTCAAGGTGGGCAGAAGGCGAGAGAAATAACGCCACTAGGTTATTGTGGTAATCCATCTGAAATCAATGTAGAGAAAGCAGCAGAAATTGAACAAGAATTAATTGTGAGTTTCGCTAAATATATTTATGAGTTTATTAAAACAAAGTAATATTAGATAAACTGATTATTAATACACATCGTTCCTAAAAGATTAGTTTACAGTAGTTATTAAAGAGGTTCTCTATAAAGAATATAAGTATGTTTTTTCATATCTAATGATAATTGAAAAATAGTCTACGTTATACCTGTTACGGTGAACCGTATCACAAATGACATGAACTTTTCTGTAAAAGCAGGAATGTAAATATATATTATAGTATTGAAAACTCTTACCTTAGCAATATGGGTAAGAGTATTTTTTAAGGAGATAATATCGATGACAGAAGTTAGCTATTTGAGGGAGCAAGAAGCGATAACCGGAGACAGCTGTGTCATTGATCCATCAGGTAATGCATTGAGGGAGTTATCATATAAAGAAATATTATATCAGTTAAGTTCCAAGCATAGTGAAATTCAGACCAAGTTTGGGCAGAATATTTAATGAAAATAAAAAAATGTAATATAAATTAGCTGAATCAATATAATGAAAAGTGCAGGAGGAGTATATGTTTAATTTTATTGGGATAGGAAGTGCCTTTAATACAGAAAGAGGAAATACAAGTGCTTTTGTAAAACAGAATAATAGTCTGCTTCTTATTGATTGTGGAGGCACTGTTTTTCATAGATTGAAAGAATTGAATTTGTTTGACGGAGTTGAAAACTTGTATATTATTATAACTCATACACATCCTGACCATGTTGGAAGCCTTGGAGATATAATATTTTATTCATATCATATTTTGAAACGCATACCTGCTGTTTTCTTCCCCAATAGGGAATTGATTGAAGGCTTTTTAGCAAGCATAGGGGTAAGTGCTGAAAAGTATAACCTTAATAGTTCTGAAATAATAGATGTGAATGATACACAACTGGGAAAGTTCAGAATAGAATTTCTGAATGTTCCTCATGTTGATTCAATACCGGCATATGGATTTATACTGCAATTAAATGAGAAATCATTTTACTATAGTGGTGATGCAAATAATATAAGCAGCAACGTTATTAACAGGATTATGAGCGGAGAAATTTATAGGGTTTATCAGGATACGTGCGGATTAGATTACGAAGGGAATAATCACTTATCACTAAGAAAACTTTGCAGCATCATACCCTTTGAATTTAGAAATAAGGTTTATTGTATGCATCTTGATAAACATATAACAGAAAAAGTAATAGAAGACAATGGGTTTAATGTTGTAAAAACATATAATAATATGTAAAACCCTACTGCAAAATAGTTAAATAAAAGGGGGGTGATTTTTATTAACTATATAGAATTAAGTAAAGAAGCGTCACGAAATACTATCCGGAAGGATCAGAGCTTTATATGGCCATACTTTACCACAAAGGATAGAAAAGGAGGAAAAAGAACCAGCTATTCTTGAAATCAATGCAAAACAAGCCTGGGATGAAGGCATAAAATTCTATGAAGGAAATGATAAGGTATGGTTAGCTGATTCTGTTCCAAGTAAATACATTAGATAAGTTGCTGGCAGTAAAGGGGCATAAATTATTATAATACCAATTTGTGCTGTTGATTATAAAATCACGGGTGCTATAATTAAAGTATAGTAGCTTATATATAATTTGAAATTGAAAGAGGAGGCTGATATAAATGAATAAAAAGATATTAGTGGCCCTGGATAATTCTGATTATGCAAAAAAGGTAATGAGCCAGGCATTGGAACTGGCCAAGCTATACCATGCTTCTTTAACAGGAGTATCGGTAATTGATTATTGTTATTTCACAGATGGTGATGTATCCGGAGCCTATGCAGCTGATACTGAAGGTTTTTGGATAACGTCTTTTCAGACTGTACTTGATGAATGCACAAAACTGGCCGAAGAAACTGATGTTTTTTATACACATGAAATGCTAAGCGGAAATCCTGCAGAAGAAATCATAAAATATGCAGAATTGCACGGCATTGATTTTATTGTCCTTGGTCATCTTGGAAAGTCCGCTAAGTCAGGTTTTTTAATTGGCAGCGTTGCACAGAAAGTAGCCGCTTACAGTAAATGTTCAGTTTTTATAGTTAAATAGCCATAAAGAGATAGGAGAGTCTCTTTGGCGGGTAAAAAATCTGAGCTATAAATAATTTATAAAGAATAATCCGATCAGGGGGAGAAGTTTCAGCTGCTTGCCTTGGTTGGATTTTTTTTTGAGCTTTATAATTGCTTTTGGGAAAGTCATGAATATTTATTAGGGCAGTGAATAGAATGGTATATAGAGCATAATATATATTAGTACTGGTTTGGGGAGTGATATTAGGAATGAATTGACAGTATATAGATAAAGGTTTATATTATATATAGATAGTTATCTATATAAGGGGGAGATAATAATGAATAATGATTATGATAATAATGCAAAAATTTTTAAAGCCCTTTCAGATCCCAGCAGACTAAAGATTATTGATATTCTGTCCTGCGGAGAAAAGTGTGCCTGCGAAATTCTGGAGCACTTTGATTTCACTCAGCCAACTCTTTCACATCATATGAAGGTCCTTATGGAATGCGGATTAGTAGAGTCCAGGAAAGAAGGTTTATGGAGCTATTACTCTCTGAATTCCTCCGACTGCAATAAACTGATATTATTTTTGATGAATATTGTAACAGATACAGATACATGTATTTGCAAGGACAAGTTAAATTCGAAATGTAAATAGTAATAACAAAATGCGAAATTATATTAGTCAATTAAAAGAGGTGAATTTTATGGAAAATATTAAAAAAGAAAAATTATCATTTTTAGACAGGTATTTGACCTTGTGGATCTTTATTGCAATGGCTGCAGGTGTTTTTGGAGGCTACGCATTTCCAGGCATGGCGAAATCACTTGGGGAATTCAGTACTGGCACAATTTCATGGCCTATTGCCATCGGACTGATTGTTATGATGTATCCACCCCTTACAAAGGTAAAATATGAAGAGATCGGAAAAGTTGCTCAGCATAAGAAGGAATTTTCTTTTTCATTACTGTTAAACTGGATTATAGCACCTGCACTGATGTTTATTCTTGCAGTTACCATGCTTGGCGACAAGCCTGATTTTGCAATCGGACTGACTATCATAGGAATCTCTCCGTGTATTGCAATGGTTATCGTCTGGAATACTTTAGGCAAAGGGGACAATGAATATTGTGCGGCATTAGTTGCTATCAACTCAGTTCTTCAGATTCTTCTTTATACAGTATATGTATATTTCCTTGTAACGCTTGTACCGAAGTGGCTGGGATTATCCTGGGGAGGTAGGGTTATTGATGTTTCAATGTGGGAAGTTGCAAAAAGTGTATTGCTTTATCTTGGCGTACCTTTCGCAGCAGGTTTTATAACAAGGTTTGGACTGATAAGAGCAAAGACAAAAGAATGGTATGAAAAAGTGTTTATCCCCAAAATATCTCCATTAGCATTAATAGCATTGCTTTATACAATAGTGATCATGTTTGCAACAAAGGGTGAACAAATCATCAATAACCCGGGAGATGTAATAAGGATTGCAATTCCAATGCTTGTTTACTTTGCCATTATGTTCTTCGCAAGCTTTTATGCTTCCTACAGGCTTGGATTCAAGTACAATCAGACTGTAACTATAGCATTTACAGCAGGAAGTAATAATTTTGAACTGGCAATTGCAGTTGCGGTAGCCATTTTCGGAATAGCATCAGATGTGGCTTTTACAGCTGTAATAGGTCCGCTAGTTGAGGTGCCTGTAATGATTGCATTAGTTAATTCAGCTCTGTATTTCAAACGTAAATATTTTGATGAAAATGGATTACCTAAGAGAAAGGAATTTAATCATGAATAATAAAATTAAAGTTGCATTTGTCTGTGTTCATAATTCATGCAGGTCTCAGATGGCAGAGGCTATTTCCAGGTTAATTGTTTCAGATGTTTTTGAGGCTTATTCAGCGGGGACAGAAACTAAACCGCAGATAAATCAGGATGCAGTGGCTGTTATTAAGGAGTTATATGGTGTTGATATGAATTCAACACAGAAATCGAAATTGCTATCAGATATTCCTCCGGTGGATATTGTTGTGACAATGGGATGCAATGTGAACTGCCCGTACCTTCCGTGCAAACATAGAGAGGATTGGGGACTTGAGGATCCCACAGGCAAAAGTCATGAGGAATTTGTGAAAACTGCAAAAACCATTGAGAGTAAAATAATGAATTTAAAAGACAGGATTAATAATAATGAGATAGTGTCAATAAAATAGTAACCAATATGGTGAAATAACCTGTTACCGCCTTTGTAAAAGCAAGGGCGGTTTTTTAATAGAAACAATTGCATTAAAATTGCTTACAAAAAAGTCAATATGTCTATATCAGGTGTTATATTTTGTAAATTATGTTACAATAAGTGCTATATAGAACTATAGTCTAATGGACAATAGAAAGCTAAAGGGTCTTTGTTAGTTTATATAGTATTAAAAAAGAGAGTGAATCGCATGAAGAAAAACAGAATTTTATTTTACATTTTATTATATACCATGCTTGTAGGCGGGATTATGGGAATTATTAAGGGGATAGTACCACATATGATATGGTTTAATTTTCGTTATTTATTAGGAATGGGTAGTACATTTGAAGATGGGACTATACCTGTCTATGCTCGTGTATATGGAATTTTTATGGTTATTCTTGAAATAATGTCATCTATATTACTATTGACTAAAAAAGAATTGGAATAAAATTTGCGATAATAACGCTATCTATTAATGCTTTGGGTTGTATAATTGCAATTCTCCTTGGAGATATAGTGGCGATGGTGGATTTATTAATTAGATTTTTTGCCATTTATATTCTTGTAAAATCCAGAGACTTCTATTTTGAACTACACAAGAATATTAAGTTATAATATTATTTTATGAGCATTATAGGTGGACAATCCAGTCTATAATTTTTTTCTATATTTCAACATTATATTAAAACATTGCTAATAAAAAATATGCAAAATTTAAAGCTGTTAAAATCACTTCAAATATCCATATAAAATGCAAAGAAGAGTAAAAAGTGAAAATAACTAATACGGAAAATTAAAAACCCTGCAGAACAAATGGTTCTGCAGGGTTTTGAGACTCAACGTCTAGTATTAATAGTTTTTATCAGCGTAACCAACCCAGCCGCCTTCTTTAACAAGAGTCTTGTCAAATTCGCCTACTTTGAAGTCAATCACATCTGATTTTTCTGGTGAAGTTACAATAATCTTATCATTTTCAACGTCAATTTCTATTGTAGTGTCTTTACCAGCGTAGTTGTCAAAAAGATAATCGATCTTTTCTTTTGGTAATTCTATTGCGAACATACCGCAGTTATACATATTTTGTCTGAAGATTCTTGCATAGTTTTCTGCTATAACTACATTGATTCCATTTACTTCTAAAGCCCATGGAGCATGCTCTCTTGAAGAACCGCATCCAAAATTTTCTCTTGTTACAACCACAGCTTTGTCTTTAATATCTTCTTTGTTGTTGAAACCAGGAAGAGTTAAATCTTCCAATAAATAAGGTGTTAATGCCTCTTTAGTAATTTCAGTAAGATACTTTGCAGGGATGATTTCATCGGTATTGATATCACTTCTATCTAAAAATAAAACTTTTCCACTAAAATTTTTCATTTTCTCCTCCATTACCTAAGCTTGATATAATTCTGAATTTGTTATTTTTCCTTCAATGGCTGAAGCTGCAGCAGATGCAGGACTCATAAGATGAACTGTACCGCCTTTTCCCATTCTTCCGTTAAAGTTACGGTTTGTTGTAGAAGCACAGGATTCACCACTTGCAAGAACCCCATTACTCATACCAAGACAAGCTCCGCATGTTGGGTTTGTAACGCAGAAACCAGCATCCTGGAAAATTTCAATTAATCCTTCTTTTAAAGCCATAGAATAAATAGCTGGAGTTGCAGGACTTACAATTGCACGAACATTATCGCTTATTTTTTTACCTTTAAGGATACTTGCAGCAATTCTCAAGTCTTCTATACGACCATTTGTACAGCTTCCTATGTAAATCTGGTCAATTTTTGTACCAGTCATTTCATTTACTGATTTTACCTGGTCAGGCTTGTACCCGAAAGTAACCATTGGTTCTAAATTAGTAACATCATATTCTAATACTTTTTCGTATTCAGCATCAGCATCTGAAACCCATTTTGAGTATTCTTTCAAAGCTTCTTCCTTTGAACTGAATTCCTCTTTAATGAATGGCCATAAGTATTCCACTGTTGTCATGTCAGGGTAGCATATTCCACAAGTACCACCGGCTTCTATTGCCATGTTGCATAGTGTCATACGTGATTCCATTGACATTGCATCGATTACTGGTCCAGCAAATTCTATTACCATATTTGTTGCACCGTTAACAGTAAGTTCTTTAATGATGAAAAGTATAAGGTCCTTTGCATAAACCCCTGGTTTCAAGTCTCCATTAAGAACAATTTTTATTGTTTTTGGGAAGTGGAATGCACATACTCCTTTTAGTATTCCTACTTCAAGGTCAGTAGTTCCAACACCTGCTGCAAATGCACCAAATGCTCCATGAGTACATGTGTGTGAATCACCCATGATAATTGTGTAACCTGGTCTTACAAATCCTTTTTCAGGGAATATAGCATGGCATACACCATTTCTTCCTATATCAAAAAAGTCTTTGATACCATTTCTTTTAGCCCAATCACGAAGTATCTTTCCCTGCTCAGCAGTTTTTGAGTCTTTTGCAGGTGTTACGTGATCTATAACAGCCTTTATCTTAGTTGGGTCAAAGACTCTGTCCATTCCTCTTGCCATAAGATCTGTTATTGCAATCGGTGTGGTAATTTCATGACAAAAAACCCTGTCCAATTTTAAAACATGCGTATCAGGAAACGGCATGTCTACTCTGTGTGCATCAAATATTTTTTCAGCTATCGTTTTACCCATTTTTATCTCCTTTTTTCATTTATTACAAATATATTAATTTGCTCTGATAAAGTATTAAATTAATAATAAATATAATACTTTCTTTATTGTTTATTACATTTACTTTAAATTATATAACATATTTTCAAAATTTTAAAGTAAATTTTAGATAATTCAATAAATATTATACTTATTTTTCATTGATAGACATAAGTGTTTATAGTTTATAATGATAAACTTAATTTTTATTTACATTAAATACAGTCTAAATTATATAACTTATTGCGAAAATTTTAAAGTCAATTTTAAAGTCAATTTTAGAAAATTCTATAAATTATTTGGTATTTGCATTCATATTATAGAAAGCAAAAATTCTTTTATATTCTGCTGTCATGGCTCTCGGCCCTATTTTCCAAGAGCCACTCCGCACAATGTAAGAACATTAATGCTTTCCATATAGATACAGGGGGCTATGCTGCAGGGTTCTAAAATTGGGAGAATTGCATTAACATTACACTGGTAGTATAATTTAAATATGGTAAATATATGAAATTAGCCGAAGTGGAGGAAATTAAAATGTCACAAAACAAAAATAATCCGGTAACTGAAATATTTGATCCTGATGATATTGAGAAAAATAAAACTATGGCAGCGTTTGCCTATATTATATTCTTCTTACCCCTGATTGCTTGTCCTAATTCGCGTTACGGAAGGTTTCACGCAAATCAGGGATTAGTTTTGTTTATAGTTTCTGTAGCAGGAAATATTCTTTTGAGATTATTCCCCATATTGCTTGGATCGACAATTTCAACTCTGTTTAGTTTATTCATTTTTATTTTAACAATTATTGGTGTTGTAAATGGGTTGAAAGGTAATGCAAAAAGACTGCCAGTAATTGGGGAAATCGATATTTTGAAATAGCAATAATATTAAATAATTAATCGTATTATAGATAATTTATCACTACAACTTAATAACGGGTTAATGGGAGATGAGAGTATTATGAAGAGAAAAATACTTGCAGGTTTGATTGCTGTTGCCGTAATAGCTGTAATTGCTATAGCTGTTTATGTTCAAAAGACAAAACAACCAACTCCGGATACCAGCCAGCCTGTCATAAACGAAACGTCCAATATTAATGAAAATACAAGTCAAGATACTGATGAAAGTTCAATAAACATTATAAGCGAAGAAAATGAAAATTGCGTTTTACACCTTGGATTAACAAGAGAAGCATTAAAATCTGAATTGAGCAAACTAAATATGCCTATACTAAAAGAATATCAAGAAAGAGATGATGATAATAATTATAACGGAGTGTGGGTTGTTAATACCAAAGATTTTGAATTTTCTTTTAACACAAACGATCAATTAAATCTTATTTTTGTAAAGAGTGATTTACCCACATTGAAAGGTCTTAAAAAAGGAGATCCTATTGTAAAAATGCATGAACTATATGGTAATGAAAGTTATTTCGACAGAAATTTGGATGCGTATGTTTATAAAATGGACAAATGTATTTTTGGTGTCAGATATAATGTATACAGCAAGGATAATAAAATATATGAATGGTTTATATCCGAAACATAGTAGTCTTTAAATTTTGTTGAAATCCACGATAGAAATGTCGTGGATTTTTATTTATAATAAAAAAGAATCTATAGAATACCACATTGAAAAATTAATATTTATATGAGGAGTTATTAAATGAAATATTATCTAGCACCAATGGAAGGAATTACAGGTTATATATATAGAAATTCCTATGAGAAATTTTTTTGTAATATTGATAAATACTTTACACCTTTTATTGTTCCAAATAGAAGCAGAAGTCTTAAAACTAAAGAATTAAGAGATATTTTGCCTGAGAATAATAAGGATATAAACAACATAGTGCCACAGATCCTTACCAACGATTCAGAAGGCTTTATTGCCACCGCTAAAAAATTACAGCAGTTGGGGTATAAGGAGATTAATTTGAATTTAGGCTGTCCTTCTGGAACAGTTGTCTCGAAAAATAGAGGTTCAGGATTTTTAGCTCAAAGAGAAGAATTGGACATGTTTTTGGGTGAAATATTTAAAATAGATGATATGAAAATTTCTATAAAAACCAGAATAGGAAAAGACAGTCCGGAAGAATTTTATGAGTTAATAAAAATATACAATAAATATCCTTTAGAGGAATTGATTATTCATCCAAGAACACGAAGTGATTTTTATGGAAATAAACCTAATTTAGAGGTGTTTAAAGATGCACTGTCTTTAAGCAACAATCCGGTATGTTATAACGGTGATATTTTCACTGCTGATGATCATAATAAATTAGTACAAGCTTTTCCGAAAGTAAAAGCAATAATGCTGGGAAGGGGGATACTTGCCAACCCAGGATTAATGGATTTGATAAAAAATAACACCAATATAGATAAAAAAGTATTAAAAGACTTTCATGATGAGATTTTCAACAAGTACATAGAATTATTCGACGAAGACAGAAATGCAATATTCAGAATGAAAGAATTATGGGGGTATATGATTTACATATTTTCAGATAATAAAAAATACGCTAAAAAAATAAAGAAGGCACAAAAGTTGAGTGATTATAATGAGGCTGTCTTAAGTTTATTTGCAGAGCAGGAAATCATAGAAGGGGCAGGGTTATTTTACAATAAATAATATATGTACCTTACCGTAAGGGCAAAGTCAATTGCAAAAATATTGGTGCTTCTTCAGACAGGATAAAAGGAGTAAACTTAAAGTATGAAGAGGGGTGTAGCACCTTTTGAAAATATGGCAGCGTACTTCACCACAAGAGGGAGAAAAAATGAAAAGTTTTGATGAAAAATCCAGAGATAGTTATAATCGAAAAGCAAACAACTATGATAATACTTTTGATGGCAAGTTTACAGAGGAATTTAAAAAATTACTGTTTGACGAAATTATAATAGAGGAAAATGACAGCATTTTAGATGTAGCTTGCGGAAACGGTACATTATTGAAAATGGTATCTGATAAATATAATATTAAAGGATATGGTATTGATATTTCTGAAAAAATGATTGAAAATGCCAAAAGAAAATGTCCTGACATGATATTTAAAACAAGCAGATGTGAACAGATACCATTTGAAGATGAAATATTTAATTTAATAACTGTTTGTGCTTCATACCACCACTTCCCGGATGTAAAAACATTTGCAAAGGAAGCCAAACGTATATTAAAACCACATGGCAGGTTATATATAGCAGAGGTATATTATCCATTTTTTATTCGCACAATTTGCAATCCATTTGTTCCTTTGTCAAAGGCAGGCGATGTGAAATTTTATTCCCCAAAAGAAATTAAGAATAACTTTGAAGTATATGGATTTAAGCAAACTGGACTAAAAATAAATGGACATGTTCAGATTATTGAAATGGTGAAAACAGGATGATGAAGGTAAGTTCTTCTTTAGATGTGAAGTAATTTATTTGACTGGAGCAGTAATATCAATATTTGCTGGTGCATTAAGCTTTTGGATTGCTTTTGCAGTGTGGCTTATGTATTTCTTAAAAAATGTACATCTTGATGCCGAAAAAGCATTTGATAAATATAAAAGAGGAATATAATCTTTATGAATATCTCCTTAAAGAAAAAGCACTTTGTTTAAATAAACAGGTGCTTTTTCTTTGCTATGAGATTAGTTATTAGTATTGAAGGAGCAGGGGCAGCTGACAATCTCCTGAATTCTTTCATCGGTATTGTTTAACCGACTTTCTTTTAACTTTTGATCATTATTGAGCACAAGTCTATTTTTAATCCATAAAGCTATGCCTCCTGCCAAAAGACCGACACCAATTCCTGTATAGACACCAGACATTTGCTCACTGATTGGCAGTTTTAGATAAGATTCTGCCACAAATCCAACTGTTGCTGTAATAAACCCAATAATAGCAATCACTATCATAAGCTTCATCCGTTTTTTTATTACTTGTTTATATTCCTCATTAGTCTTAGCTGTAGTTCCACATAAGATTCCCCTCATAAATTCTCATCCTCCTCATTAAAAATAAATACATCTTCAATGGATACCCCAAAGAATTGTGCAATCTTGTGTGCCAATATTAAGGAAGCATTATATCTTCCATTCTCTAAGGATATAATTGTTTGTCTTGTAACATTCACAGCATCTGCAAGCTCACTTTGAGTTATTTTTCTTGCTTTTCGTAAATCCTGTATTCTATTCTGCAACTTATCACTACCCTTCAATTAGTATAGTACACTTTACATTTTAAGTATAGTACACTTTACATTTGATGTCAAGCTTACTATACATTTTAATCAGAATTTGTGGAGCGGGTGCAAGTCACCCTGTTTTTTTATACCTGTTACCTGTATAAATGAACCGGATGCCCAAGAGACCTTTCAAGAAATTTGAAAAACATCTATAATATTCATGAGGGGGTGACAAGGTGAAGATTCGCATAGAATTAGTCAATGATCTGGATGAGGATGAGGTGTTAATCCGCTGCGGCCGGGTGGATGACACAATACAAAAGATACACCAGTATATTCTGGAGCAGTCCCTGACAGGTCCTAAACTCACCTTCTACAAACAAAATCAGGAATTCTACTTTCCTCTGGATGATGTTTTGTTTTTTGAAACAGAAGGGGAGCATATTTATGCACATACTGCAAATGATGCCTATCGCATAAAATATCGCCTGTATGAATTGGAGGAAATTCTTCCCCGTCAATTTATTCGGGCAGCTAAGTCCACAATCGTAAACATTATGCAGGTTTATTCAATTACGCGTAATCTTACAGCTTCAAGCCTTATTCAGTTTATTAACAGTCATAAACAGGTATACGTATCGAGGCACTATTATGGTGAACTGCGACGGCGTTTAAATGAAAGGAGTAATTATGAAAAATAGAAATTGGTTTTGGGGATTTTTCTTCCTTCTGTCTGCAATATTTGTTATTGCCAGCCAGCCAGGAGCATTTGGACATGTTGGGTTTTTGAGCATACTGGCAACGGTACTGCTGGCGGCATTATTTATTGAAAGCTTGATAAAATTGAACTTTTTTGGAACATTCATACCTTTGGCGTTTCTCTATATAATTTACTGGGAGCCTCTTGATTTAGTTTACATTTCGCCATGGCTGCTGATCTTTGCAGCTATATTGGCAAGCATAGGTTTCAGCATCCTGTTTGGAAGACATCCGGAAAAGCCTATACATTTCCATGGAGGAAATGATTGTTTTAAAAAGTCAAATGAAAGCACAGATGATAATAATCCATATGCTAAGGTCAAATTTGGAGCTTCAAGTAAGTATTTGCATTCAGATTGTCTGAAAAGCGGGCAGTTTACTGTTTCTTTCGGAGCGCTGGAAGTATTTTTTGACCAGGCTCAGCTTAGCAGTGAGGGAGCTGAGATATTTATCGACTGCAGCTTTGGAGCTGTAAAATTGTATGTACCAAGGCACTGGAGAGTCAAGGACAATATACAGGCAAGTCTTGGAGGAATGGATAATAACAGCAGGTCATCACAGGCTTCTGAAAATTCACCGGTCCTGACAATTACAGGAAGTGTACAATTTGGCGGTATTGAAATCCATTATGTATAATGTGACTGCTCTTATGAGCTGCCCCTGCAGATATTTATATCTGCGGGGGTTTAAGTTATCTTGTAATGAATACTTCATTTTAAAGAGGTGTATAAAGTATGATATTTTATTTTTCGGGAACTGGAAATTCTCTGCAGATAGCTAAAAATATTGCAGAGCATAATGATGAAAAATTAATTTCTATTGCATTTGAAATGAATAATAGGGGGGAAGAGTTAGAGTATACCCTAAAAGAGAATGAAGTCATAGGTTTTGTATATCCAGTATATGCTTGGGCACCACCAAAGATGGTTACTGATTTTATAGAAAAATTAAAGCTTAATAACTATAAAGATAATTATATTTTTTCAGTAGCAACCTGTGGTGGGAACATTGGAGATACAATGAAAGTTCTTAGTTCTTCCTTAAAGAAAAGAAACTTTAACCTATGCAGTGGTTTTTCTGTAATAATGCCTAGCAACTATGTTACAGGTGGAGATGTTGATTTAAAAGAAATAGTTGAGAAAAAACTTTCATCAGCGGAAGAAGTCTTAAAAAATATAAATCATGTTATAAAAGAGAGAAAAAAGAACATTTTTCAAGTTGTAAAGGGAGCTATACCACGAATTTTAACCAATGCTATAAATTCCTTATTTAATAAAGCCGGCAGGAATACGAAAAAGTTTTATGCTAATGACAGCTGCACAGGTTGCGGTATTTGCGAAAGTGTATGCAGCAGTAAAACTATAAAAGTTGAGGGAAAACCTAAATGGGGAAAGGAATGTGCTCAGTGTTTAGGATGTATTAATCTTTGTCCATTTAAGGCTATTCAATATGGAAAAAGCACAGAAAGCAAAGGAAGATATAAAAATCCTAATGTAACTAT
>JBEHWK010000074.1:0-16714 GCA_040217795.1 Clostridiaceae bacterium | reverse complement strand
AGCAATGATGTTGTTTTGGTAGATTTTTTTGCGGAATGGTGCGGACCATGCAAAATGATTGCACCTGCGTTGGAAGAACTAAGCAGGGAATTTGAAGGAAAAGCTAAAGTTTTTAAAGTCGATGTAGATAAAAGTGGCGATATAGCAGGAGAATTTCAGGTTATGGCAGTACCTACATTGGTAATCTTCAAAAATGGAAAAGTTGCTGAGACAATGGTAGGATTTCAACCTAAAAATGTTCTGAAGGATAAACTTGAGAAATTTATTAAGTAATTAGTGTTAGTTTAAAGTTAAAAAAATTAAAGGGGGTTGGCCCAAAACATTATAATTTATGTTTTGAGTCAGCCCTTATTTTACTTCTTATTCATGGCCATGAATACTTTTTCCGGTGTAACAGGAAGTCTTCTTATGTTTACGCCAACTGCATTATATACTGCTGCTGCAATTGCCGGAGCAGGTGTGTTAATTACTATTTCACCTATTGATTTGGCACCGAAAGGGCCCGTAGGTTCATAACTTGGTTCAAAGTCTACAATAATGTTGCCGATATCCTTCCTTGTAGGAATTTTATATTGCATGAAACTGTTTGTTTGCAGTCTTCCATGAAAATCGTGCTTTACATCTTCGTATAAAGCATATCCTATTCCCTGTACAATTCCGCCTTCAGCTTGTATTCTTGCAAGGTTAGGGTTAATTACAGTTCCGCAGTCAACAACTCCCGCATAGTTGATCATCTCAACCTTGCCGGTTTCCTTATCTAATTCTATTTCTGCAAAACCTGCCATGTATGGAGGAGGAGTGACATCGCTTCCATGATTTCCGCAGCCTATAAGGTTTTTGCCATGAACCCCTGAAGTAAGTCTTTCAGAAAGATCTTTTAAAAGTAAAACCGCAGTGCTGTCTTTGATTAAGATTTTATCTTCACTGAACTCCAGAGCATCCAATGGGAGATTAAGTATTCTTGCAGCTTCTTCAACTATTTGGTTCTTGAGATCTTCAGCAGCTTTGACTACAGCCATGCCCGTAACATAGGTTCCGCTGGATGCGTATGAACCCGGATCATATGGAGTTACATCTGTATCTGCTGCTATGACAGTAATGTTATCCAAAGAGGTATCCAGAACTTCCGCTGCCATTTGTGCAAGAATTGTATCGCAGCCCATTCCTACATCAGTAGCGCTCATAAGAAGGGTGTAGTCTCCACATTCATTAAGCTTTATTTCTACTGAAGCAGAGTCTATATTAGCTACTCCTGAGCCTTGCATTGTCACAGCCATGCCCACAGCTCTCACTTTATTCGGGGAAATTTCCTTGGATGGGTATTTTTCAGCCCAGCCGATAAGTTCTTTCCCCTTTGCTATACATTCCTTCAGGGCGATACTTCGGATTGGTTTATTGTACGCAACAGTGGTTTCAGCGCATTCCACAAGATTTTTCAACCTAAGTTCTATAGGGTCCATATTTAACCTGGCAGCCAGTTCATTCATTGATGATTCCAGAGCAAATGTGCCTTGAGTGGCTCCATATCCCCGGAAAGCGGCGCCTATGACTTTATTCGTATAAACTGCCTGACCAAAGAATTTATAAGCTTTAGCCCTGTTATATAAAGGCATTGTCTTTTCAGCTACAAGGCCAAGTGTGGTAAAGCTGTGTTCGCCGTAAGCTCCCTGATCTGATAAAGCCTCCATTTTAATTGCGTTTATGGTACCGTCTTTTTCAGCTCCCATTGTCACTTTAATTCTCATAGCATGCCTTGTATTGGTGCATTCAAAGGTTTCTTTTCTTTCATAAACTATTTTAGCTGGTTTGCCGGTTTTCAAAGTAACTATAGCTGTAAATATTTCAACAACTGAACTCTGCTTTCCCCCAAAACCTCCTCCAACTCTTGGTTTCACTACTCTTATTTTGCTTGCAGGTATTTCTAAAGCCCTTGCCAGCTGTCTTTTAATATGAAAAGGAACCTGGGTTGATGAGGTTACAACAAGCCTTCCATTTGGATCAAGATAACTGAAGCCGCTGAAGGTCTCCATCATTGAATGGGCCTGTGCCTGGGTGTAGTAAGTGTTTTCCACAATCACAGGAGATTTTGCAAGTTCATCCTCGCAATTATTTCCGAAGGACTCGTCTATTGTACACACTATATTTCTTTCAATGTTTTCCCCAGTAGGGAAATTTATATGGACATCTTTCTCAGGGTGTACAATTGAAGGGTTATCTATAGCTTTTTCAAAATCTAAAACGGGCTCTAAAACCTCGTACCTGACATCAATAAGGTTCAAGGCCCTGCTGGCAGTTTTTTCATCCACAGCTGCTATAACAGCCACCGCGTCTCCTACATATCTGACTATTTCTTCAAGAATCAGCCTGTCATATGGAGAAGGTTCAGGATAAGTCTGTCCTGCCAGGGTGAACCTGGTTTTGGGCGCATCCTTGTATGTCAGTATGCATTCAACACCAGGAAGCTTAAGTGCTCTGGAAATGTCAATGTTTTTAATTCTTGCAAAAGCGTGGGGACTTCTTAATATCTTGATTATCAGGGCATTTCGGAAGGCCAGGTCATCTGTGTACACAGGCTTTCCGGTAACTAAAGCTAAGCTGTCTATTTTAGATACACCTTTCCCTACTGATTTCATATTATTTTACCCCCAAATACTTTTTTACAGCTCTCAGCTGTCCCATATAGCCTGTACATCTACATAGATTTCCTTCTAAATAATGAATAATTTCTTCATCACCGGGATTTTTCAGTTCATTTTTCATTGCAATAACAGTCATTATAAAACCCGGACTACAGAAGCCGCATTGTTCTGCTCCTTCTGTTGCCAGAACTTCTCCAAAATTCTTTGCTTCTTCCTGAATTCCTTCAATGGTTGTGACAGCTTTGCCAACTGCTTTTAAGGTCAGTGTGGTGCAGGATAATAAAGGAGTTCCGTCTATCCAAATTGTACATATTCCGCAGCAGCTTGTGTCACATCCTTTTTTTACACTCAGGTATCCTGCTTTTCTCAGGGTATCTGCAAGAATGGAATCAGGTTCAACTTCCAGAAGATGATCTTTATTGTTTATATTTAAACTTATTTGCATTGTAAAACCTCCATAACAGCTCTTTTAACAAGAACTTTGCTAATTGATTGTCTGTATTCCCCTGAGGCTCTCATGTTAGTGCCGAATACAAGTTCAGAAGCCATTTTTTCCAGGGCTTTATCCAATAATTCTTCACTGAAGGATTCTGATGATAAAAGTTTTGATGCCTCTGACGCAACAGACGCACATGCAGGTCTTGCACCGACAACAATTCGGAAGTCATTATCCAGCTTAGACACTGCTGCACATAAAATAGCATAATCGCTTTTAGAATTTCTCAAAGATTTATATACGGCTTTTCTTCTATTTTTCTTAATATAAATTTTAGTGAGTATATCCTTCTCATAAGGCTTTACAAGGAACTCACCAAGGGGAAGCTTTCCGGATTTATATAGTTCAACTTCAGTGTCAAGTGATAATAATGCGGTAATAAAGTCTGAAAATCCATATTTAGAATATACAGATGCTCCTGCAGTGACTATATTTCTGAATTGAACCCCAATGATATCTTTCACTGATTCATTTAATACTCCATTAAACGCTGTGTTTAAAAGTTCGCTTGTTTCTATTTCTCTGAAAGTAGTTGATGCACCGATTTCTATATAATCTTCAGAGTTATTGATATAATCAAGATTAAGCTTTGAAAGATCAATTCCTGTGCCTATTTTTTTATTCCCCATTTTTAAGTAGGCGCATCCGCCTAATATAGTATTAGTTTTTCGGACAGTCAGTTTTTCATATGCTTCCTTCAAGGTTTCCGGCTGAAAGAATTCTACTAGAGTAAACATTTACATACCCTCCTGATAAATTGCTCTTAAACTTTAATATTATATAATGATTATAACATTAAGAGAACAACATCTGCATGATTTACAAATAAACTGTCCGTTGTTAAAATTAGGTATACAAATCTTTAAAGAATTAAAGGGATGATTATGATATGTTAGCCAGGTTGTCAGGTATAAAAATCGGTGATATTATTTCAATAACAGGCAGCGGAGGAAAAACTTCTGCAATGCTTCTGCTTTCTAAGGAATTAAGAACCTATAAAATACTGATCACTACCACCACCAGGATATTTATGCCTGAAGAAGGGGCATTTGATTTTTATGCATCAGGATTCGACGAGGGTATGGCTATCAGTGAAAAAAAAGATGCCGGCATTTATTTAATAGGAAAGTGGATAAATAAAGAAAAAAAGATCAGTTCCTTAAAGGAACAGGAATTAAGTCAGCTCATAAAAAACTTTCAAGTCACTATTATTGAAAGTGATGGTTCTAAAATGAAGTTTCTAAAAGGCTGGAAGGAAAATGAGCCTGTTGTGGTAAAGGATACTACTAAAACTATGGGGGTCATTAATTTTAAGCTTTTAGGACAGGAAATAAATTCGGATAACATACATAGAGTTCAGGAATATGTAAAAATGTCCGGAGGAGAGCAGGGAGAGGAAGTGACTCTTAATCAGATAAAGAAACTTGTGTTGAATAAGGATGGATTATTTAAGAATTCTTATGGAGAAAAAATTTTACTGATTAACATGATAGAAACCAGTGAGGATGAAAGGACAGCCTTGGAGTTTTTTAATTTATTTAATTCCAAGGAACTTGAGAATTTTGATAAAATAATTGTAGGAAGCATTATCAGAAATAGCTTAAAAAGGATATTTTAGGAGACAATATCATGGGGATAAGCGCAATAGTACTTGCTTCAGGTTACAGCAAAAGAATGGGCAGGGATAAACTGCTTTTGGAGTATAAAGGGAAACCTATGATTCAATGGATTCTTGAAACCATAAACAGATGTGATTTTTCAGAAAAAATCTTAGTAACAAGAAGAAAAGAAATAGTACAGATGGGAGAGAAACTCAATCTGAAAGTAATAATAAATAATGATGCTTATAGAGGTCAAAGCCAGGCTGTCCGGTCAGGTACGGAAAATTCTTCGGCAGGAAATGACTTAATGTTTTTTGTTGGGGACCAGCCGTTGATGAACACAGATGCTATCAGGATATTAATCGATGAATTTCAAAAAAGTCCTGGAAAAATAATTGTTCCCACAGTAAAGGGAGAAAGAAAAAATCCTGTAATTTTTCCGGAGAAATTTCGTGAAGAACTGATGGATTCAGAAGGGGATGAGGGAGGCAGAAGGGTCATCAGAGACCACTTGGATTCCTTGAAGTGCATTGAATTTAATGATGGCAGCGTGTTTAAAGATATTGATAACATGGAAGAGTACCAGGAACTTTTGACAGAAGGAGATTTTCGATGGAAGGATATGTAGTTGTAAGAGGTGGGGGAGATTTAGCTACAGGAGTGATCCAAAAGCTCCACAGAAGTGGATTTAAGGTAATTATCCTGGAAGCTGAGAAGCCAACTGCCATAAGAAGAAATGTAAGTTTTTGCGAGGCTGTGTATGAAGGCAGTACCGAAATAGAAGGAATAAAATGTGTAAGAATTGAATCTGTTCAGGAGATAGGCAGGGTATTGGAAATTGAGGCCATCCCGCTGATAGTTGATGAAAAAGCTGAGTGCATAGAAGAAATAAAACCTGAAGCTGTTGTCGACGCAATCATGGCAAAAAGGAACCTTGGAACAAACAGGAGCATGGCAGATGTCACTATAGCCTTGGGACCAGGATTTTCAGCTCCTGAAGATGTTAATGTAGTCATTGAAACCATGAGGGGACATAATCTGGGGCGTCTTATATTTTCAGGAAAGGCTATGGAGAATACAGGAATTCCGGGAGCCATCGGGGGATTTGATAAGGAAAGAGTAATATACTCACCTGCAGAAGGTAAAATAACAAATTTAAAAGAGATAGGAGCTGTAGTTAAAAAGGGTGACCTTCTGGCTTTTGCAGGAAGTAAACCGGTTTTTGCTGAAATTGACGGGGTTTTAAGGGGAATAATAAAATCAGGTTTTCACGTTAACAAAGGTTTCAAAATTGCTGACATTGATCCAAGAATATCTGAAACTGAGAACTGCAATACCATTTCAGATAAGGCAAGGGCTATAGGGGGAGCTGTTTTGGAAGCCTTGTTATATTTAAGGAGAACCAGAAGAGGGTGAGATGTATGAGTAAGGAAATATTGAAATCCATATTGGAACGATTGGAAAGTGATGAAGAAGCTGCATTGGTAATGCTCACTGACAGTTCAGGTTCAACTCCTGGTGCAGAGGGAGCAATCATGGCTGTGTTCAAGGATGGAAAGATACAGGGAACTGTGGGCGGAGGAAAAATAGAATTTGACTTGATAAAAAAAAGCATGGAAGCGTTAATAACAGGGTCAGATTTTACTTTTAAATATCTGCTGAGTGAAAAGGGAGAATTGAAAATGAGCTGTGGAGGAACCGCAGAAGGTTTCGTAAAGATAATGAAACCCAATGAGAAAATAGTAATATTTGGAGCTGGACATACATCTCAGAAAATAGCAGCTATAGCAAAAAGCTTGAAATTTGATATATATGTAGTTGATGACAGGGATGAATATAAGGATATGGAGGCATTCAAGGGTGTAAAGAGATTTTTTGTCTGTTCTCCGGGTGATGCATTAAAGGAAATAAATCTAAATTCCAGAACATACGTGATAATTGTTACTAGAGGGCATGAACATGATTATGAAGCCCTGAGGGAAGTAATAGATAAAAATACAGCATATATCGGCATGATGGGAAGCAGGAAAAAAGTAAAAGAAATCAAGGATAAGCTAAAGACAGAAGGTATAAGTCAGGATAAAATAAACAGATTATATGCACCTATTGGTCTGGACATATCAGACAGTACACCTGAAGAAATTGCCATTTCCATTATAAGTGAAATACTGGCGGTAAAAAACAAAAGAACTGTGAAGCATCTGAAAAATTCGGAGGAATAAATTATGTATTCAGTGGGAATAATCACTGCAAGCGATAAGGGGTCTGCAGGAGAGCGAATAGACAAAAGCGGGGAAACAATCAGGGAGATAGTTGAAAATGCAGGATATGAAGTGAAAAAATATATTATGCTGCCTGATGAAAAAGAAAAACTCAAGAAAGAAATGAAGCACATGGCTGATGATTTAGAAATAAATCTTGTGCTTACCACAGGGGGAACCGGATTCAGTGTGAGAGACATAACTCCTGAAGCGACAAAAGAGGTTATTGAAAGGGAGACTCCAGGCATTTCCGAAGCCATAAGGCAGTACAGCATGGGTGTAACTAAAAGGGCAATGCTGTCCAGAGCAGTTTCAGGAATTAGAGGCAAGACATTGATAATAAACCTTCCGGGAAGTCCAAAGGCTGTGAGAGAATCCCTGGAATATATAATCACTGAGCTGGAGCACGGCTTAAAGATATTGAACGGTCATGAGGGAGAATGTGCCAGGTAACTGGTATTTAAAGGAGCGAAAAATGAAGCAGGTGAAAACAGAGGAATCAGTGGGAATGATGCTGTGCCACGATATAACAAAGATTGTTCCTGTAGGGTTCAAGGGCAGAACTTTTAAGAAGGGCCATGTTATAAGGGAAGAAGATGTGGAAGAATTACTGCTAATGGGAAAATACAATATCTATGTCTGGGAGCAGAGGTCGGGTTTTCTGCATGAAAATGACGCAGCTGTAAGACTTAAGGATTTAGCCTGCGGTGAAGGGATTGTCTTTGGAGAGATAAAGGAAGGCAAAGTTGATTTTCTTGCAGAATATGACGGGCTGCTGAAAATTAATAAAGAAGAGCTGCTGAAATTAAATCTTATTGATGAGATAATGATGGCAACCCTGCATGACAATACTTTTGTAAAAAAGGGAGAAAAATTAGGCGGCACAAGGGTCATTCCGCTTGTTATCAGTGAATATAAAATTATTGAGACGGAAAAAACCATAAAAGAAAAGATAATTCAGGTGGTTAAGGTTACTCCTAAAAAAACAGCTGTTGTCACTACTGGAAATGAAGTGTTTTATGGAAAAATAGAAGATGCATTCGGAGGTATAGTAAAGTCTAAGGCTGAATATAGGTGTGGACTTGTCACATATAAAAGTAGGAGATAAAATTAATATAGGGGAAGCAATAATAGAAATAACCCAGCTGGGAAAACAGTGTCGCAGCAGATGCAAAATCTTTTACTCAGTAGGAGAATGTATTATGCCCACAAAAGGGATATTTGGAAAAGTCATTAAAGGTGGATTGGTTTTAGTGGGGGAAAAAGCTGAAATGGAAATATGAAAAGAGACACCTATATGTAGAAAGGCAGGAAATCATAATGGAAACGAAATACACAAACAAGTTCTGCTCCGGGGGCGGATGTACAGCTAAGCTTCCTGCAGGCATGCTGGAGCAGGTTTTAGAAAAGATTCCTAAAGCTGCAGATGAAAATCTTTTAATTGGTTTTGATAGTTCAGATGACGCAGCTGTATATAAACTTACAGAGGACATAGCAATTATTCAGACATTGGATTTTTTCACACCTATCGTGGAGGATCCTTACACTTTCGGAAAGATTGCCGCAGCCAATGCTTTAAGTGATGTTTATGCAATGGGAGGGGAAGTGAAGACGGCCCTTAATATTGTCTGCTTTCCGGAAAAAATGGATGTGAAAATATTAGGGGAAATATTGAGGGGCGGCGCTGAAAAGGTTATGGAAGCAGGCGGAGTACTATGCGGGGGACATTCTATCAACGATAATGAACCTAAATATGGCCTCTCAGTAACAGGAATAATTCATCCTGATAAAATTCTTCCCAACAACAACAGCAAAATAGGAGATAAGCTGATTCTTACCAAACCTTTGGGCACAGGAATCATCACCACAGCCCGAAGAGTGGGTGAAGCCAGCGACGAAGCATATTCCAAGGCTGTAAAATCAATGGAAACCCTGAATAGATATTCTTCTGAAAAAATGAAAAAATACAGGGTCAATGCATGTACAGATGTAACTGGATTCGGATTCCTCGGGCATTTATATGAAATGACACAAAAGCACTATACTATGAGAATAGATGGAAATTCTATTCCATATATAAAGGAAGCTTATGATTATGCCAAGGAATTCTTAATTACTTCTGCAGGTCAGAAAAACAGAAATTTCCTTAAAGGGAAGGTTAAGCTTGAAAACATAGAGTTCCCTCTGGAGGAAATATTATATGATCCTCAGACATCAGGGGGGCTTTTAATAAGTGTAGACAGCAGAGATGCAGACAATCTGATGAAAGATTTAAATGAACTTGAAATAAAGTCAAAGGTTGTAGGAGAAGTGGTGGAAAGAGAAGAATTCAGAGTAGTGGTCAAAAAATAAATTTACCGGGAGGTTTGGAAGATGATTAAAAAGGTTGATGCAAGAGGGGAACTATGTCCAATTCCCATTATAAAAGCCAAGAATGCACTTAAGGAAATTGAAAATGATGGAACTGTATTAGTACTGGTAGATAATGAAACAGCAAAAGAGAACTTGGAGAAAATGGCTGGGGAAATGGGCTTCAAGCACAGCAGTGAAACCATAGGTGAGGAAATTTATGAAGTTCAGATTATAAAAGGTGAAGGTTCCGCGGAAGAAATTGAAGCAGAAGAAACATGCCAGCCAATCAGAAGCGGAAATACAATAGCAGTGATTTCTTCTGAAAAAATGGGAGAAGGAAATGATGAATTAGGGACAGTGTTAATGAAAAGTTTTATCTACACACTGACAGAATCAGAAAAAGTACCTTCAGCTATCTTATTCTATAATGGGGGGGCCAAGCTTACTGTGAAAGGCTCACCGGTTTTGGAGGATTTAAAGATACTGGCTGATGCAGGTATTGAGATCTTAACCTGCGGAACATGCCTGAACTATTTTAATATCACCCATGACCTGGCTGTGGGAGGCGTAACAAATATGTATGTTATTCTGGAGAAGATGACAGCTGCAGATAAAATAATAAAGCCATAGGAGAATTGAGATGAGTGAAGAAATTTTTAATCTTGTAACTTTTAATTCTACCCATCATGCAATAAAGGCTGAAAAAGAATTGATTTCAAAGGGGCTTAAAATCAGGATAATTCCTGCTCCTACTGAGGTGACTGCAAGCTGCGGGTTATCAATAAGGGTTGATGAAGGGGATTTTGAAAAAGTGAAGGAAATACTCAGTTCAAAAAATGTAATTTCTGCAGGGTATTATCTGGTAAAGAAGAATGGATATAAGAAAGAAATAGTGAGATTATAAATATTGCCCCTGGGGTCATTCCATTTTATGGAACGACCCCAGGGGCAATTTATGCATATTTAAAATGCCCAGTTTCCATCCTTGAATATCTGAATCTCTTCTCCATTTTCCTTGATTCCTGAAATGTTCAGGTCTGGAGTTCCAACCATGAAATCCACATGGGTAAGGGATTCATTTACTCCTTTTTTCAGCAGTTCTTCCTTTGATAATCCTTCCGAATCTTTTAAACAGAAGGGATAGGCCTTACCTATTGCCAGATGGCAGGATGCATTTTCATCATACAATGTATTGAAAAATGTTATCCCTGAATTTGAAATAGGGGAATCATAAGGCACCAAAGCCACTTCACCCAGGTAATGGGAACCTTCATCTGTTTCTATAAGGTGTTTTAAGGTTTCCTTGCCAGTTTCTGCAGAAAAATCAACAATTTTTCCCTCAGAGAAGGTTAAAGAAAAATTATTTATAAGGTTTCCGCTGTAGTTCAAAGGCATTGATGAAAAAACTTTTCCGTTTACCCCGGTTTTCAGAGGCAGGGTAAAGACTTCTTCTGTAGGCATGTTAGCTACGAAATTCCTTCCATCAGGCATTTTGTCAGCGCCACCGCACCACAGGTGATTTTCAGGAAGCTCAATTTTCAGGTCGGTCCCTTTAGAATTTGTGTAATGAAGAAATTTAAAATTTTTCTCATTCAGATAAGCCAGTCTTTTGTTAAGATCAGCTAAATGCTCATGCCAGGCTGCATCAGGATCCTCCTTGTCTACACGTACAATTTTATATATCTGCTCCCATAATCTTTCGATAGCCTCATCAGTTGACGAATCAGGAAAAACCTTTTTTGCCCATGCTGCAGTAGGTATTGATACAATACTCCAGGCACATTTATTGCTCATAAGAAGCTCTGAATATTCTTTCAGGGCCAGTTGTCTTGCTTTAAGGGAAACTGATATTTTTTCCTGATCGATGCCTTTAAGGTTTTCAGGATCTGATGCGGATATGCTGATGAACGAAGCGCCTTTTTTTGCATAATAGAGATAAGAATCCCTTATCCAGTCAGGAACAACTTCCAGGGTTTCCTTTGAGGCATAGGTAAAGTTTATTCTCGAGAATTTCTCATCGTTATAATGTATAACAACTTGTTTTGCACCTTGTTTATATGCCTCTTCAGCTATAAGCCTGGCAAAAGAAGCACATTCTACAGGGGAGTTTATTACAAGGGTATCTCCTAAATTTATATTCACTCCTGTTTTTACTGCAAGTAAAGCATATTTCTTAAGTAATTTTTCCATTATGACAATCTCCTTTTATTATAGAAAGCAAAAATTCTTTTACATTCTGCTGTCGCGGCTCTCGGCTCTATTTCCCAAGAGCCACTCCGCACAATGTAAGAACATTAATGCTTTCTATATAGTAACCAAATAATTACTTATATTATAATCCAAATGTGTTAAAATTAATAATATATTAACTAAAAAACTGAAATTTAGCTGAGATTGCCGATTTAAATGAATATATGGGTGAAGTTTTTATTTAAATAAGTTATAATAATAGGCAAAGTTGAAATAAAGTTTAATATTCGGAGGATAGTATGGAAAAAGTTTTGCTTATAGATTCGAACTCAATTATGAACAGGGCATTTTATGCACTGCCGCCTCTTACCAACAGTGAGGGGATTCATACTAATGCAATCGTGGGATTTGCCAATATGATTTTTAAGATAGAAGATGAAATTAAATTTGATTATATTGTGGCAACCTTTGATAAGAAGGCTCCAACCTTCAGACATGAGGAATACTCCGACTATAAGGCAGGAAGGAAGAGGATGCCTGAGGAATTGGCTGAACAATTCCCGATAGTTAAAGATATGCTTAATAAACTTGGAATTCCTATTTTCGAACTGGAAGGCTTTGAGGCTGATGACCTGCTCGGAACTCTTTCTAAGATAGGGGAAGCGGAGAAAAAGGAAATATACATCCTCACAGGGGACAGAGATGCCCTTCAGCTTGCTTCAGATACAACAAAGATAATAATAACCAAAAAGGGAGTTTCAGAAAAAGAGGTATATGACCATAAGAAGATTCAGGAAGAATTCGGGGTCACTCCTCAGCAGTTCATTGACGTAAAGGGACTTATGGGTGACAAATCAGACAATATTCCTGGAATACCGGGAGTAGGGGAAAAAACAGCCTTGAAACTGATTCAGACCTATGGAAGCCTTGAGAATGTCCTTGAGAATATAGATGGAATAAGCGGGAAGAAATTAAAGGAGAATCTTGAAAATTACAGGGAAGATGCTGTGTTCAGCAAACGACTTGCAACAATAATAAGGGATGTTCCCATGGAATTTACCTGGGAGGACAAAAAACATAAGGATAATGAAAATACTGCGGAAGTGAAGAATTTATTTTTAAGATTGGGAATGAAGTCCCTTCTCAGCAGATTTGAAGCCCAGCAGGAAACTTTACCTGATACGGAGAAAACAGAAGAGCAGGAAATATTTGATATAAGGACAATATCAGCCATTAAGGAATTTAGGGAACTTGTTTCAAAGCTTCAGGGGGAAGTATACTTAATATCTGAACTTGCTGATGAACAATTATATTCAAAAATAGATATAGAAAAGCTATATTTAAGTGATAATTCAGGAGAATATGAAATTGAGGCTGCAGAAATAAGAAAAGAAAACCCAGAAGGATATGCAGAGGCATTAAAGGAATTATTTGAAAGTGAAGAAATAATCAAAAATTCCTATGGTATAAAAAACACCCTTACAGTTTTAAGAAAGATGAAGATAGAACCTAAGTCCGTGGTTTTCGATGCGGAATTGGCTGCTTACATCATAGATTCCTCAAAGGGAAAATATCCCCTGGATGTTTTAATGGGAGAATACTTAGGCAGGGACCTGAAGACCAAAGCCCAGGAGATAAAATATCTGAAAGATCTTACAGACCTGTTCAAAAAAAAGCTTAAGCTGGATAACCTTGATAATCTCTATTA
Source organism: Clostridiaceae bacterium (assembly GCA_040217795.1). Classification (GTDB taxonomy): domain Bacteria; phylum Bacillota; class Clostridia; order Clostridiales; family Clostridiaceae; genus Clostridium_T. The sequence goes on along the minus strand of JBEHWK010000074.1, from coordinate 3,467 downwards.
CGAAGTTGAGCTGCCTCTTGCTGGTGTTTTGTCAGCAATGGAATGTGAAGGGTTCAGGGTCAGCAGGAGCATGCTTGAAGAACTTTCAGTTACTTTCAGGAAGGATATTGATGAAACTGCATCAAGAATATATGAACTGGCAGGAGAAGAATTCAATATTAATTCACCTAAACAATTAGGAAAAATCTTATTTGAAAAGCTAGATCTTCCTCCTGTAAAGAAGACAAAAACAGGTTATTCCACCAATGCCGAGGTTTTGGAAAAACTTGTGGATAAGCATCCGGTAATAAAGGAAATAACATATTTCAGACAGATTTCCAAGATCTATTCAACATATATTGAAGGACTCAAAAATGTAATAGATACAGACGGACACATACATTCGAGTTTCAATCAGACCGTGACAACTACAGGAAGACTTAGCTCAACAGAGCCTAATCTTCAGAACATCCCTATAAAATACGAGATGGGAAGGGCAATAAGGAAGGTATTCATTCCAAATAATGAAGAGGATATTTTATTATCAGCTGACTATTCTCAGATTGAACTGAGAGTTCTTGCCCATATGTCCGGAGATGAAAATATGATAAATGCATTCAAGGAGAATATAGATATCCATACCAAGACTGCATCAGAGGTTTTTAAGGTTCCCTTAAATGAGGTTACGAAATTAATGAGAAGCAGAGCCAAGGCAGTAAATTTCGGTATAGTATACGGGATTTCAGATTTCTCTCTTTCTCAGGATTTGGGAATATCCAAAAAGGAAGCGGCAGAATATATGAACATCTATTTTGACAGATATCCTAAAATCAGGGGATATTTAAAGGATGTTATAGAAACTGCACGTAAGGATGGATATGTTCATACAATTTTAAACAGAAGAAGGTTCATTCCAGAGATAAAATCCTCGAATAAGATTCTGAAAGCTTTTGGGGAAAGACTGGCAATGAATACCCCTATACAGGGAAGTGCAGCCGATATAATAAAAGTTGCCATGATAAAAGTTTATAACAAATTAAAGGAAATGAAGCTGAATAGCACATTGATACTCCAGGTTCATGATGAACTGATACTTAATGTGAAGCCTCAGGAGCTTGAAGTGGTGAAGAAGCTAGTGAAGGATGAAATGGAGAATGTCCTGGAACTTAAGGTTCCTTTAGAAGTGGATTTGAATTCAGGTAAAAACTGGTATGATGCAAAATAGGAGAGTGTAAGATGTTAAAAGTTGGACTGACAGGAGGAATTGCTGCCGGTAAAAGTACAATATCCGGATTCCTGAAGGAAAACGGGTTTCCCATAATAGATGCTGATACAATTGCCAAGGAAGTTTTGAATAAATACCCTGAAATTCTTCAAAAGGTAAGGGTTGATTTCGGAGAAGGCTTTTTCGATTGGAGAGGAGAATTCAGAAGAAAGGAATTTGGAAACCATATTTTCAGATTCCCAAAACAAAGGGTAAAATATGAGTCTATAATCCTTCCATATATACTGAAGGAGATAGAGTCACAATTTAAGAAATATGAAAACAAAGGGGAGAAGATAGTTATTTTAGATGCCCCCACCTTAATTGAAAACAATCTTCATGAATCTATGGATTTAGTTGTAATTGTATGGGTTGATCAAAGTACTCAGCTTTCAAGATTAAAGGAAAGGGACAAATTAAATCAAAGCGAAGCCCTTCAGAGAATAAATGCTCAGATGAGCATGGAAAAAAAGAAAGAGTATGGAAATATAATAATTGATAATTCAAAAGATATAGTATCAACAATGGCTCAGGTTAAGCAGCTTGTTGATATATTAAATAGTTATAAGTAATTCTGCAGGAGAAGAGGATGAAACTAAAGAAAATATTATTGACGCTTTTAGTATTGCTGACGGTATTCTTTGGAATTAAGGAGGTTGTAACAAATGTTACTCATCGTCTTTTGTACAAAGAGTATATCATCAAATATTCAAAGGAATATGGATTGGATCCATATCTGGTAATGGCAGTAATCAATACGGAGAGCAAGTTTAAAAAAGATGCGGTCTCAACAAAAGGCGCTGTGGGGCTTATGCAGCTGACAGAGTCGACTGCGGAATGGATAGCAGAATCTTCAGGAGATGAGGATTTTAAAACCAGAGATTTATATAATCCTGAAACAAATATAAAAATGGGGTGTTGGTATCTGAACAATCTGAGCGAGGAGTTTGATACCACTGAGCTGGTTCTCGCCGCCTACAATGCAGGAAGAGGCAACGTGGCAAAGTGGCTCAGCAATTCAGATATATCAAAGGATGGGCAGAATCTGCACAACATCCCCTATGGTGAAACAGACAAATACATCAAAAAAGTTATGGTGAACAGAGAAATATATAAATTACTGTATAAAATAAACTGATACTAGTACATGCGTATTTTTAACATGACGGAGGAGTCAGTTAAAATCCATAAAATCACAGGGGAAACTCAAGAACACCCCTGTGATATTTATTGAAAAATTTTATTGAATATATTTTGCATGTTCAGGGATATATGAGGTGAATGAATATGACAAATACATATGAAGATAAACGTAATAAAGAATTGAAAGCTGACTGCAGAAAATGTTTCGGTCTATGCTGCATAGCATTGTACTTCTCAGCTTCAGAAGGTTTTCCAACGAATAAGGACGCCGGTAAGCCATGCATAAACTTACAGTCTGACTTTACCTGCTCTGTTCACAAAAATCTCAGAAGCAAGGGACTTAAGGGGTGCACTGCTTATGACTGCTTTGGCTCTGGTCAAAAGACAGCACAAATTACTTTTGGGGGACATGACTGGAGACAAGCTCCTGAATCTGGCAGTCAGATGTTTAAGGTGTTCCTGATTATGAGACAGCTTCATGAAATGTTATGGTATCTTTCTGAAGCATATACTCTCCAAAAGGATCAAGGTATTAAAGAGGAGATAAGATTATTGATGGACAATACGGAAGGACTTACCCTTCTTGATGTTAATTCTCTGCTTGCACTGGATGTGGCAGCCCACCGCACCAGGGTTAACATGCTGCTTAAAAATACCAGTGAGCTGGTACGTACTAGAGTCCGCAAAGGAAAGAACATTCCTTCAGGAAAAGGAAATACTGACTTTCGGTCATTGGATTATTTTGGTGCAGATCTGAGAAAAACAAACCTTAGAGGTGCGGACCTGAGGGGAGCATGTCTTATTGCAGCAAACCTCAGAGGAGTGGATTTAAGCGGGGCTGATCTCATCGGGGCTGATTTGCGGGATGCTGATCTTAGGGGAGCTAATCTCACAAACAGCATCTTTCTTACCCAAGCCCAGCTCAACACGGCTAAGGGTGATTCCCATACAAAGCTGCCCAGGATGCTGATTCGTCCAGCCTATTGGGCAAAGGACATATAAGTGAGGAATCTATTAGTAAGTTATGTAGGTACGTTAATAAATCTGCAATCGCTTGTTTATGGTAAATAGTAAGACGAGG
>JBEHWK010000073.1:0-16977 GCA_040217795.1 Clostridiaceae bacterium | reverse complement strand
CAAAAGATACCGATGTTGTCGGCATCTAGGGAAGGGACTTCCCGAAGTTACGCCTGTGGAGAGTGTAGGTTACGAACTCGTGGAAACAGGAAGCCCACACTTCTTAAGTGGTGGATAGTTCACAAGGAGTTGGGGATAATGGACCCCTGGCTTTTAGTATATTTTATTAAAAGTATTAAGTTCCAGGTATTTAATATAAATAAATACAATTAATATTTACACTAATGGAAGCTTCCAAGATCTATAGGGAACCAACTTCAACTATTAACTTATACATGCCGATTCTTCTTTTAACTCCGGAAGAAATCAACATGTATAAGTTAAGTTTTCGTAATGGTTCCCTATAAAAAAATCGCCAAGGCGACTATGCGCCGTCGATTTTTTTCTCGCATCTGCCTTTCCGAACGTATGTGAGGAAAATCTGGCAGGCGACAAATTCTCTTTTTTATTCTTTAGGATTGCATCTATATAGAAAGCATTAATGTTCTTACATTGTGCGGAGCGGCTCTTGGGAAATAGAGCCGAGAGCCGCGACAGCAGAATGTAGAGAATTTTTGCTTTCTATATAGACTTCGTATAATCTCATGTCCTTTAAGTTATCCACAGATTTCAAAAAATATAATTTCCTAAAGAATAAAAAAACAGCAGACGCATTATTTACATCTGCTGGTTTATGATTAATGTTTTCTGGAAGACTTATTATGAGAATTAAACAATTTATCATCCATCTTTTTAAACCATGAATTACCTCTGTAATTGTAATTATCAGGGTCTTTCATCAATTCATCCGCATCTTTAATTGAGTATCCGCCTATGAATGGAACATATTTATAAACATATTTAACGAAATTTTTAAAGCTTGAAGATACTTTTTTCATAGATATTCCCCCCTTTACATAATTGTTTGAGTTTCTATTTTACTACACCAGCACTTATTCCCTATTACTATACTTTGATGGTACCACTATTTTCCTCAAGGGTAAAACTTCAAATTTGGGCATATTAATCTTTCTATCCTTGTATTGAGTAAACAGGTTAATTTAAAAATATCGAATCTTCCCTTTCCTTTAGTTATATCCATCTGACTCTGCCTGACTTTCAATAAAATCAAGCAATATTGGATTCAAGCGGTATGCCTGTCTCAATGGAAAATCATGATTTGCTTTTTCCAGAAAAATTGTTTTACAGTTTGGATTTCTCCTTCCAAGTTCAGATATTGAATTTCTCATCTCTTTCGTTTCCTTTTTGCCGCAGATTGCAAGCATGGGAATTTTGACCTTTGAATAGTCTGTAAGTTCGTCCAGAAAAATCCTGTACCTAAACCAGGCGACATATTGTTCCGGGGTTATTTTACTTGCATATTCAGCCATGAAATCTGCCTGCTCCTTTGTATAATGCCAATACTTTGCCTGCAGCCTGATGAGCCAGCTGAGTTTCAGCATATGGCATGAATACTTTGCCATTTTTTCGTAAAATTTAATTGACTTTTCAGTGGCACAGACATATGCACTTAAAAATACAGCTTTATCAAACAAATGCTCATATTGGGTTACCATGGCCACGGCCAGTTCTCCTCCCAATGAATGCCCCATGAGTGTTACCTTGTTTTTTCCCAAACCCTGAACAATTTCACCTATGGCCAGGATTGTTTTTTGAGGCTCATAGGTTTCATTCACTTCTTTACCAGATCCATAAAGGTGCGGCACAACCAGATGATATTTATTTTGAAAACAATATTGATTACAAAAGGTATCTGTTGCTGCTGCACCATGCAAAAACACTATTGTATTATTTTCTCTGTTTCCATATTCACTGTAATACATTTTATGTTCTCCTTGTAAAAGTTTTGCTTGTATAGCTTTAATATTTTTCTAAACTCCTTGTCTATTTCATCTATACTTTTATTGCTATTCAGGGCACTCCTCATAAATCCATCAGCACACCAATTCAAGGATTGCAAAAGAAGTTCCACATCCACACCTTCTTTAAACTTACGTTTGTCCACTCTTTCAAGGAAATATTTAAAATTATCCTCAATCAAAGGCCCTGTATATTTTGCTATTTCTTCTGTAATTTCTTTATCGCTTTCCTGATATACTCTCACAATAAAATCATATATGCATCTGTGTTCCTTCATCAATCTGCACTTTGAACCTTGAGAATGCAGCAGCATCTCAAAAAAATCCCTTTCCTCCGGTACTCTGTTTTTCTCAAGTTCCTCAACTGTCATATTTACACAATATTCATACAGGTAAAGATATAGTTCCTTCTTGTTTTTAAAGTAATAAAATAAAAGCCCTTTGGATATACCTGCTTCCCTGGCAATATCAATAGTCGATGCCTGACGGTAGCTGGAATCAGAAAAAACTTTCAATGCGCCGTTAATGATTTGTTTTTGCCTGTCCAATGGTAAATTATAAAATTTGCTGTTCAAATTGATCCCTCCAGCCTTATTAACCAAAATGGTCAACAGTTCTTGTAATCAAGATACATCCATTGACCATTTTAAACAAGATGTTTTTTATCATTTATTTTTATATTCAAAATATAATCATTAAAAAGAATTTGCACCGAACAAATTGTCCGGTGCAAATTAGTTTGAAGCGGCTGAAAAAAATGGGAGCTTTTCAATGCTTCTATGTATAATTAGGGTGAACTTCCAGCCATTTTTGGGGAAGTGTCCAACCTGCTGTTTTTCAGCTAAAATCCACTTATTTTCAACAGTTTATCATTTCAATGATGTACATATAAATAATCATTATATTATAGCTTTCTATCAATCAGTTACAATGCATCAACAGGCTTTGTCCCAAATCCATGTTTATAGAAAACTAAAATGCAGAAAATAGGAGCTGTACACAATCTTTATTTTCTTCTTGTGACTCTGCGTTGATTTCTTTATAATTTTCATTAACCTGCAGTCGGGGTTCTCCTGTTATAAAACCTGCACTTTTTTCCGTATTCCACTGAAATTGAGACTTGGGTATATAAATTCCTTACCTTGATCTCTTTAAATATATCTGTCATCTTTGACACCCTTTATCCTTCATAATTAATATTATTTGTTATATTAGGTTTATTAACAACTCAAATTGTTGCAGCTTTAAGAAAGGGTACCTCAGTTTTAAAGTAATTGCTTCTGGCATAACTATTACTTTGTTTGGAGGAATAATTGCAGTTGACCCTGACTCTAATATTGGCGGCTTTGAGTATTTAATATCGCTGTCAGGGTTAGTTCTTGCTATTATTGGTTTTGGCAAAAAGTATTAAAACGTGCCATTCTTAAAATTCAATGCTTTTTATGTATTGATGTCAGTGAAGAAAATATATATTAAAGGTTGATATGGAAATTAAATCTTGTACTGACTCTTTTCCATTGTTTCCTGTAGCCCATTCGGATTCTTCTTCTCATCCATTCATCCGTTTGTTATAGAAGTGCTTTCATATCCACAATATTGAAGTAGCTTATCCACCCTCGGATGTATCTCCTTACTTTCATGAAAAGCTTCTTCTCAATATACGGTAGTATGTTTTGAAGTGTCCTTCTTCCACTTTTTTTACTCTTGCAGAAAATCATCAAATAAGTAGACCTAGGGAACTTCCCCTAAGTCTCTCTCAGAACAGTACGTGAACCTCTCAGCTCATACGGCTCCCATCATCCAGTCGATGATAGAATTCCAAACTTCCAGTGTGCAAGCAGATTTTTATCATGCTTTGCCCCATTTCCTAACCTATGTGAGTTCTGTACCCTAAAAATGATGTATCAGCAATTTTATGTCCAACTTTAGCATCCATATCTTTAGAAAGATTATCTTCCTTGCATTTAATGATTAAATTATCAACGGGGCTGATATTGCCCCGTTTCGTTGAACTTTATTTAATTGATCTTATTTACTTAAGATCAGCAATTTAACATTGTTTTTCCTTCACCGCATAATTCTTCAAAGTCTTTTGTAAACGCAGCTACTGCAGCTGCAGCTGCATCCAGCTTAATCAATCCCTCAATTACATCAGGGGATATTGTTGAAGCACCCACTCCATACTTAGCCAATTCCAATACCTGCTGTGAATTCTTAAAACTTGCAGCAAGAACTTCTGTTTTCAGCCCATTGTTTTTGAATATGTCATGGATTTCTTTTGCAACTTTCACCCCATCAGCACCTAAGTTATCAATTCTGTTCACATATGGAGCTGCATAATGAGCACCAGCTTTTCCTGCCAGGTAAGCCTGCATTTGTGTATATATTGCAGTTGCTGTAATGTTAGCACCTTCTGCTGCAAGAGCTTTCATCGCTTTTAAACCTTCTCTTGTTACCGGAATTTTAACATAAGTGTTTACGCCTAATTCTTCCTGAATTCTGTGTGCTTCTTTAATCATTGATTCAGCCTCTGCTGAAACAACCTGAACGTGAAGCTCAGCCTCTGCTCCGATAAATTCTCTGATTGCTTTTAATATCTCGTACGGATTTTTCCCTTCCTTTGCAAGTATAGATGGATTAGTTGTTACCCCATCTAGTGCATAATAATCATATAGTTCCTTAATCTGATCTAAATTTGCATAATCTACTATTAACTTCATGTTCCTTACCCCTTTTTTATTTTTGCGTATCCGCAATATATTTTTTTATTTAAACCTCTGTTGTGAGATTTTTTTCAAGTATTCTTCTATAATATCTGTGACAAAATAATGATCTTCTTCCTGAGCCATACCTGATACAGTAATAGTCCCGACAACCCCTGTATTATTTATGATAATAGGCACACTGCCCCCTGCGGCAGCATAATGTTCAGCAGGAAGTCCATATCTATTTGTTAAACTATCTTTCTTTATCTTCATTAAAAGTGCTGTCTCATATGAACTTTTAAAGAAATATTTAACTGTGTTTTCTTTTCTGACAATCCACTGATCGTTATCTGGACTGGTTCCTTCAAATGAATAATAAAACAGCTTGTGTCCATTCAGTACAATACTTATTGTTATAACCTTGTTTTCTTCCTTTGCTCTCTTATATAGCATATTCCCGAGTATCCATGCTGTATCGCTGTTAAACTCTTCAAATATTAAGGTCTCCTGTAATTCATGCATCCTGTCTATCTCTTTATTAATATCGAGACTCATTTTTTGATCCTCCCTTAAATATCTGCCGGGAATGTAATCCCAATCTGTTTTCTTGCTTCATCCATGATTTCAAGCTCCATCAGTGAATATTTATTATGTTCTTGTGCGCTTCCATTTATATGAATCAACCGGATAAACTCTTCCACTTCGTAATACATGTTGTTCTCATACTTCTTAACTGATATATCCTCTATTCGTCCATCATTATATATAATTGTGATTTCTCTGGTGTCTGGTATATCTTTTATAATCATACATGCCTTTTCTCCCTGAATTTGGCTAGGTAAAGTGGAATTTGCAATTTTGGAATATATGAGTTCCCCCTGCATCTCTTCATAACTGACCATAATTGTTCCGGCACCATCCACTCCATTTTCAAGAATAACCGGATTCGCCCATATCTTTTCAGGCATTCCAAAGAGCTTAACCAATGGATGAATGCAATACACTCCGATATCCATCAATGCACCATTTGAAAAAACAGGACTGAAGGCATTTTCAATAATGCCTTTTTTGAAATTGTCATAACGGGAAGAATACTGACAATATTGAAATGTAACTCTTCGAATGGTTCCAAGTTTATTCAGATTATCCTCTATTGCCTTAAATCCCGGGTCAAATACAGATCGCATTGCTTCCATAACAATAACTCCATTATCTTCAGCAGCCTTCAGCATATCTTTTAATTCTTTTTTATTTGATGCAATTGTCTTTTCACACAGTACATGTTTTTTCCCATTCATCATCCTGATAGCCTGGCTGGCATGTAAACTATTGGGACTTGCCACATAAACAGCATCTACTTCTTTACTTTCAGCTAACTCATCCAGGTCAGCGTATGTCAATTCGACTCCATACTTCTGAGCATATCTGACAGCCCCTTCCTTAGTTCTTGAATATACTGCTGCCAGTTTAAAACCTTTGCATAAGTTTGCTGCTCCTATAAAGTTATCTGTGATTTTATTTGTTCCTATCACTGCAAACTGTACCATCTCAAACCCCTCCGTTCTATAGTTGATTTAGTTCCTATAAGTTAATAATATCAGCTATCTGAGCTAAATCCAAAAGAACAAATGTAATAGATGCTTCCACATTATTGTGGCACTTTTGACAATCCTTTTACTACTGGTTTCAAAAAAGAAGAGATGCTTTAAACATCCCTCATAAACTTATAAATTGCAGTATACTTCTATTGCTTCTGCAACTACTTTTGCATGTGCTGCTGCCTCAACAACTGTTTTAGCTCCGGTAACAACATCACCTGAACTAAATACTCCCTTGCGGGTGGTATGACCCTTTTCATCTACAATTATAAGACCAGCCTTATTTGCTTCAAGCCTTGGTGTACTAGACACTATATTGCTTTTTGGAGACTGGCTGATAGCCACAATTACATTATCACATTCAAAAAATACCTCACTGCCTTCAATACTCCTTGTGCAGATTCTGCCGTCCTCATCTTTTACTTTTTCAGTCTGAATCAGTCTTACACCGTTCTCTTTCAGTTCTAAAGGTGCCTTGAATAACATAAACCGGATACCTTCTTCTTTTGCCTCACGAATTTCCTTTTTGGTTGCACTCATTTCATTAGAACCACCCCTGTAGATGACTGTAACCTCTTTTGCACCATTTAATTTAGCTGTTCGGGCAGCATCCATTGCTACATTCCCTGCACCTATAACTGCAATTCTTTGCCCTAATTTAAATGTCATGGGAGACTTTAAGTAATCAATGGCAAAATGAACATTACCAAGAGTCTCACCCTTAATATTTAATGTCTTAGGATTCCATACACCAGTGCCGATAAATATAGCCTTATACCCTTCTTCAAAGAGTCTGTCGATGGTGATAACCGGTCCAATAAGAGTATTGGGCCTTATCATCACTCCAAGTTCGATAAGTTTCTCCTCAAGATTATCAATTAAGACCTTTGGAAGCCTGTATTCTGGAATTCCATATCTCAGTACCCCACCGATTTTTTCATGAGCATCAAAAATGGTGATTTTATACCCTTTCTTTGCAAGTATAAATGCAATGGTAATTCCTGCAGGTCCCCCGCCTATAATGGCGATTCTGTCTTTAATCTTTGGAATATTTTCAAGTTTCACATTTTTCAGATAATATCGGGATATTTCTTTTTCTATCTCATAAAACTTTACCGGTTCTCCCTTTATTCCTTTAACACAGTTTCCTGCACATTGATTTTCATGGGGACAGACTATTGAACAAACTACAGAAAGGGGATTATTATTAAATAAAATTTCCCCCGCCTTTATCAACTTACCCTCTTTATAAAGGGATATGAGTTCTGAAATTGGAGTACTTATGGGGCAGCTTGCTGAACATCTTGGATTTTTACATATTAAACATTTTTCTGCTTCATTCATGTTAATCCCCTCCAACCACAACAGTTATTCCCCTGCTTTCTATATATTTCTTTATCTCTTCAATCTCTTCTTTTTTTAGAACACTTAAATCCTTCAGCTTATAATCCCTGCCTAAAGCTTTATATTTTGAACTTCCGAACTGGTGGAAGGGAAGAATATTAACTTCCTTTATCCCAAACCGGGCTGTAAAATCTATGATCTCCCTGATATTCTTCATACTTGAAGTATACCCAGGTATTAAGGGCAATCTTGGAATTACATTTACATAAGAATGCTTCTTTATCAATTTTTCAAAATTGGTTTTCATAAGGTCTATATCCTGTTTTACTATTTCTTTTGCTTTATCCCTGTTCATTATTTTGAAATCCCACAGGAAAGTGTCAACCCAGTCTGCAGCTTGGTCAATAAGTTCCCATTTCCCTATTCCTGTAGTTTCTATTGCAGTATTTATTCCAAGATTTTTTAATTCTTTCAACAGTTCAACTATAAAGGAACCCTGAGAAAGAGGTTCTCCTCCGGAAAGAGTGACTCCTCCTCCGGTTGTATCATAAAACACAATGTCCTTTTTCACCTCTTTCAGCACTTCCTCAACGGTATAGTCTCTCCCAGCCACCTCCAAAGCACCCGTAGGACAGTCATCAGGATTCACAGTGCAGTTAAAAACACTGTCACTGCTGCATTTTATGCAGAGGCTTTCCTTTTTCAGAATCTCCGGTGTAAAACTTTGTGACTCAGGATTTGAACACCAGGGGCATCTTAGCGGACACCCCTTGAAAAAAACAACTGTTCTGATTCCCCCTCCGTCATGAAGGCTGTACCTTTGAATGTTGAAAATAATGGCCTTTTTCATTCAATCACTTCCTATAAAAGATGCTCTGTTCTGTTAATTATGTCATTTTGTATTGCAGTATCAAGTTCAACAAACATAGCACTGTATCCAGCAACCCTCACAACCAGGTTCTGATATTTTTCGGGGTGTTTCTGTGCATCCCTTAATGTTTCTGCTGAAACTACATTAAATTGGATATGCTGGATCTTGAGCCTTACAAATGCCTGTATATATCCAACAAGCTTTTTCAGACCATCTGTTCCCTCCAGGGTTGATGGTGATAATTTCACATTTAAAAGACTTCCGTTTGAAGTAAGGTAATTATCAAGCTTGCTTATACTCTTAAGGCTTGCTGTCGGTCCCTTTTTATCCCTTCCTACCATAGGTGACAAGCCGCCATCTGCCAGCTGCTCCCCTTTCATTCTTCCGTCAGGAGTTGCACCAACAGCTTCCCCTAATGGAATATGTGCTGATACTGTATATGAACCGGGCTGGAATATTCCGCCTCTTACATTCTTATATTGCTCCACATCCCTGCAGAAGTATGATAATATTTCGGCACCGAGATAATCCACTTCATCTATATCATTTCCATACTTATGTTTCTTGTTGATAAGCTTCTGTCTGAGAATTTCATTACCTTCCCAGTTTCTATCCAGTATTTCAATAAGTTCAGGAAGAGTCATCTCCTTATCTTCAAAAACAAGCTGCTTTATAACAAAGAGGGAATCGCTGAGATTCGGTCCTCCGATACCCTGCACTCCGGAAAAGTCATATATGGCTCCACCTTCTGTAATATCTTTCCCGCTCACTTCACAGCCATGAACAAAATTGGACAGGAATGGTGTAGGCGCACATTCTCTGTGAGCTACATCAACTATATTTGAACCATCAACCATATCCTTTACGTAAATGGAGATATTCTTTTTAATTGCTGTCAGAAGATCATCATAGCTTTTGAAATCAGATCCATTCTCTTTTAATGTAACCTCCATAACCTTCAGCAGGTTGAACATGGCAATATCATGCAGCCCGTATGTTTTTCCCGGAATTGACAGCTCTACGCAGCCTACTACGGCATAATCCCTTGCATCCTTCAATGTTACCCCCCTGTTCACATAAGCGAGAATATTAGCTTCATCATTGAAAACCTGAGGCATCCCTGTCCCTATTCTTATAGTCTCTGCAACTTTCATCAGGAACTCTCTTGGAGACTTTTCCCCTACACGTACACTGAGATTGGGCTGAGGAAGCCTTATATCTCCCATAATTTCCAGCATCATATATGACAGTTCATTAGTCACATCCTTTCCATTTTCATCCACTCCTCCTAATATCACAGTATATCCAATTGGGAATCCTGCAAAATATCTTGCACTTTCGGTACTTCTTAAAGCAACTATTGAATTGAATTTAACATACAGAGCTCTAAGTATTTCCTTCAGGAATTCCTTATGAACCCCATCATCCAGGGACTTTTTAAAATATGGATACATGTATTGGTCAAATCTTCCCGGAGAAATTGAACTTGCATTGGATTCATGCTGGAATATGACACTTATATACCAGAAAAGCTGTATTGCTTCATAAAATGTTTCTGGCTTGCCTGCTGCAACTTTATATGAGATTCTTGAAATTTCCTCAAACTCTCCTTTTCTTACAGCATCACTTTCATTTAAAGCCATGTCCTTAGTCACTTCTGCATGTCTCAATATATAATCCCTTGAAGCTTCAAGTGATATTAGGGAGGCTTTATAGAAATTATTTTCCGGCTGTTTTTCGATATTTGCTTTCATATTTTCAATCATATCACCCAGACCTTTTTCAAATACAATTACATAATCAGGTATTATATGCCCCTGACCTTTATCTGTCTGGTTTAATGATACTATTTTCGATTTTACTGATTCCTTTATTTCATAGGGAATCTTTTCATTGCAGTAGTCCTTTAAAGACTTACCTTTCCAATAAGGATAAAGGTCATTTTTAAAATATTCCTTATCCTCTTCACTGATATCAAATCTGTCCTGCTGACGTACAGGGAAAGCATCAAGTTCATCCAATATCCAATATGGAGACATTTCAGGAGATACTACTCCTGCTCTTGGATTAACAGTTCTGTCCCCCACAATAAGTTCACCGGGTTTTACTGATATTTCAACCTTCTTTAATATATTTTCCAAAGCCTTTGCTCTTCTGATTATTACAGGTTCCCCCTCTGTATTTTTCCAGCTTTCTGTATAAAGCTTGGCCCTCTCAAGGGAAATCTTTCTCTTTTCTTTAAAAAGACCATCTTTAAGACACTGAATTCTGCTGCTTAGCATTTAATTACCTCCCATATTTAAAAGAACTGTTATCTGGCTGCTTTCAGCATTTCTCCACAACACTCTTCTATGCTTTTTTCTTTTAAGAACAAGCCTGACGTTCCTCCTGTAAAGATATCCGCACCAGCATTTCTCACTGCAGGAATAGTGGAGACATTAATGTTTCCGTCTGCCTGAATTCCTGTTTTCAATCCTTCATCATTTAACATATCTCTCATTCGTTTAATATCGTCCACTGCAAAATCATGCATTTTTTGTCCAGAGAATCCAGGATTCACAGTCAGCTTCAATACCCAGGGCACTTCCTTTGCAAGAGAAATAAAATCATCCCCTGGCGCAGTTGTTGATTTATATGCAAGAATCGGTTCAGCACCAAATTTACGAATCATATTGAAAATCTTCAATGGATTTTCCATGGCTTCATAATGTACTGCAATATAATCCGCCCCGGATTTCACATATGATTCAATAAATTTTTCAGGTTCATATACTGCCAAATGTGCTTCAATTGGCAATTTCGTCTGGGATCTCATTTGCTGCAAAGTGGTTTCTCCCAATATAAAACATTTATTAAAATGCCCATCAACAACATCAAAATGGAAGAAAGAAACTTCTGACTTTTCAACTTCACCAATCTCTCTTTTCAAGTTGCACAAATCCATACAGGATACAGATGCTGAAACCATAATCTCTTTTCTCACAACTTCAATCACCTATACCTCCCCCTATACCAGTTTAAGTCTGAATTCCTGAATACATTTCTTAATTGCTTCATTGGTATCACTGAATTCCATATCGAATTTCTTTGCCTTATTTGTATTTAAACGAACATCCCTGTTATTATCCTGATACTTCACTGTATCCTCTGTCAGTAATTCTTCTATTCTGTTCTCCAAACCCAATTCCATGAAAATTTCCTTTACGATTTCATAACGGTTCATATCATTCTCAGCTCCTAAATGGTATGTGCCAAAGGGAGCTTTGAACAGCTTAGAGAAATTCTCAATCATCTCATACACATATGTCATTCCTCTGAATTCTCTTTTTGATGCTGATATTTTTTTATTCTTCATTATATTCGTCATTGTATCCCATAGAATCCCGCTGGACATATTGCAATTTCTTTCAGGAACTCCAAACATCCAGGTGAATCTTACAATCCATAATTCATTCAATATTTCTTTTAACAGACCTTCCGCTTCCAGTTTATTGGCTCCATATACTGTATTAGGAACGGCTTCGTCTTCTTCTGTAAAAGGTCCGTCATTTGTATTCCCGTTAAATACTTGTTCTGTGCTGATAAAAACCAGCTTTGATCCCACTGACTTTGCAGCACGGGCTACATATACTGCGGCATCCACATTTATTTTGTGCGCCACTTCAGGATTCCTGTCACAGAATTCAGTTACGGCAACTGCTCCTGCGTGGATAATAATATCAGGATTAAACTCAATGACTGTTTTCATTACTGCCGCCTCATCTGTAATATCCAGTTGGTCTTTATCTGTTATCAAAAATTCATATTGATTTTTATAATATGCTGCCAGCCTTGAACAAAAGAAACCTTTGCCGCCGGTCAATAATATTTTTTCCATTTTTAGCTCAACATCCTTTCAATGCAATTTCTTATATTACTGATGTTATCAGTTCAACCATTTCCTTCTCTGACTGGCAGCTGTGCAGTTTACTTGTAAACTCTTCGTGCAAAAGCTTTCTTGAAATTGCTGCCAATATTCTCAAATGGTCATTACAACCGTCTCCAGCACTAGGTACTGCCAGCAGGAATATGATATTTACCGGCTCTCCGTCTAAGGACTCCCATTCTATCCCGTCCTTGTTTCTTCCTAATGCAACAGTTGGTGTTTTCACAGCATCACATTTTCCATGAGGTATTGCTATGTTAAGTCCTATACCAGTAGTTGACATTTCTTCCCTGTTAAAAACTTCTTCTATATATTCATCGTAAGATATCAGTCTGTCTTCTGCTTCAATCATTTTAGCCAATTCTACAATTGCTTCATCTCTTGTTTTTGAATTAAGGTTTAGTTTTACCAGCTTTTCATTTATTAAATTTGACATTTTTATACCCTCCGTTTGTTTCAATCCTTATTTAAAATCTGATATTAAATCTAAAACTTCACCACTGCTGGTGCTTTCTCTTATTTTATTAAGCATATTATCATCATCTAAGACAGAATAGAAATATGAGAAGAATCTTCTTATATAATTTCTGTCCTCTAATTTCAAAGCAAGCAAAAATATTATATCTATCTCTGCTCCTCCCCAATCAAGGGGATTCTCAAGGCTTGCAATGACAATGCATGAATGCTTCACGAATGCTTCTCCGCCATGAGGTAATGCCACTCCATTACTTATAGCTGTCGAAGTAAGATTTTCTCTTTCAATTACTGAATCTGTAAACTCTTCACTTACAAATCCCTTATTTATAAGCATTCTTGATAAATTTGTTATTATCTCATTTTTACTGGCAGCTCTTTCCTTTACAAAAATCAGATCTTTGTAAAACAGCTCCTGCCCCTGATTTATTGATTCAGCTTTATGAAGAACCGAAGTTCTTTTTGAAGATTCGACATCCTTAACAATCTTCTTGATCTTGCTTATATCTTCATTTGTTGTTAGCGGAGAAATCTGAATCACCGGTTTGTTGTATGTGGGCGCTTTGCCTATGGGCACAGTTGTTATCAGAATATCAAAGCTATCCTTGTCTGCCGTTTTCAGCTCATTTAATGAAAGAGTTCCTACTACTGTAATATCTGAAATCTGTCTTGATAGCCTTGCTGCGACTAATTCTGAGGTGCCTATGCCGCTTCCGCATACTATAGCAGCCTTAATATTAGTATTAATCCTTTCAATTGCAGCCCCCACATGCAAAGCGATATATCCAATCTCCTCTTCTGTAACCTTAATATTGTAGTGTTTTTCGAATAAGGTACTAGTAGCCCAGGCAGCTCCAAAAATAGCAGGAAACTTGTTTTTTATTTCATTAATGAGAGGATTCCTTAAATTCAGCCCATAAGTCATCCTATTTATTGTAGGTCTTAAGTGAAGAATCAATCCGTTATAAAATCTTTCATCATTACTTAAGTCATACCCCAGTATGCTGCTTATGAGACTGATAATTTCCTTGGTAAACATTTTCAATTTTTCATCTATGCTGCCTATTATTTTACTGTTAGTTCTCATCTGCACATTTTCATGAAGCTTTGATCCTAAAATATGGAGTGTGAGATAAGCTATTTCGCTCTCTGAAAAATTAATATCAATCTCACATTTAATTCTGTTTATTATCCATTCTCCGATTCTGCATTCTTCAGCTTCCTTTATGGCTGACAGCTGCTCCTGCTTCAGTTCAACAGCATTGTTGCTGTTTATTCTTCTTATGCTGATTGCAATGTGTACAACCAATCCTTCAAAAGCTTCATCTGTAAGTGACATGTTAAATATCTTCTCAGCTTCATTTAATATAGTTTCAATTAATCTCAGGTCTATTTCTGGAATCAGCTCCTGAATCTGCTTAAAGCTTTTATAGTTCATCCTGCTTTCATAGTTAAGCTCTTCCGCTTCAGAAATCACTGATTTCAGTTCCTCACTGTCCTTAAGAATAGTCAGAAGAACTGAGGACGCTTTTCTCCAATTCTTTTCCTGCCCGGAAATCTGGAGTCCGTAATTCTGTTTTTTTATAAGTTTCAGGTCAAATTTATTCAGCCAATTCTCCACATCCTTCAGGTCATTATGGATGGTGATTCTGCTTACGTATAAATCATTGGCCAGGTTTTGCATCTTAATGATATCTGGCGCCTGGATAAGCTGTTTTATAATGTAGTATTTCCTTTCATCTGAAGATAATGGTTTGATATAGGTCTTGTTTTTATAGAGGAGATTCTGTACTTCATCCAAGCTTGAATCCCTGCATTCCAGCCAGATCCCTACTCTGGCCTTCTTTTCAATTTTGGCTCCGTCATATTGACTTAATATATCATTAAGCTCTTCAAGATCATATCTTATTGTTCTGTCTGAAACATTTAATTTTTGTGAAATTTCACTTATTGTTATGGGTTGTTTTTCATCCATTAAAATTTTCAGTATTTTACTGCATCTTTCATTTAAGTATTGATTCATAGGTGCACCTTCTCTACTCAACGAATTAATAATTCAATTGTGTCTTATATTTCCACACCTTCATAATATCACTTAAAATACTGAAAACCAACAAATTAAAGGTAATATATGCTTCCACATTATTGTGGCACTTTTAACAAATTCATTTTACCTTTCCAAAGAATAGTTCTGCATCCTTTTAAGGAAAAGCACCATTCTCATATTCAGAATGGTGCTTAAAATTAAAATGTAGTAATATCCAAATCTATATCCTGATCGTCTAATAGATCATCAGTTCCTTCTTTAACAGGTTTCTTTAATATTGCTATTAATGTTGCACCTACTGCAGTACCTGCTGCCAAGGCAATTATGTATCCTATACCATTAGTTATTGCAGGTAAAACAATTATTCCCCCCCATGCCACTTTATTTGTTACATGCAATAATGCTGCAACTGAACATCCAACTGCTGCCCCGATCATATTTGCAGGTATAACCCTTAATGGATCTGCCGCTGCAAAGGGTATAGCTCCCTCAGTTATTCCTATAAGACCCATTAAGAAACCAGCCTTACCAGCTTCTCTTTCAGCTTCAGTAAATTTCTTAGCTGCTATAAATGTAGCTACTCCGACGCTTAATGCAGGAACGGCAACACCTACTGCGTTTATACCCGCTATATTATAGTTTCCGTTTGAGACAGCCATTATTGTAAACGCGAAAGCAACCTTATTTACTGGTCCACCCATGTCGAATGCATCCATTGCACCCATTATGATTGCAAGAAGAACTATACTTCCTCCGCTTAAAGAGTTCAAGAAATTAGTTAATCCTGCAGTAATGCCTGATATTGGTAATCCTATAACCCACTGCATTAAACCTGCAGTTAAAAATGTACCTACTATTGGAATGATGAATATTGTCATAAGAGATGATATTGATTTAGGAAGCTTGATTTTCTTTAAATAATAAACTACAATACCGCCTATTATACCACTTGCCAATGCTCCGAGGAATCCAGCTCCCATTTCATTACCAACTGCTGCTGCAATTGCCGCAGGTGCTATGGCCGGTCTGTCAGCTATAGAATAAGCAATAAATCCAGCAAGAATAGGAATCATTAATTGGAATCCTCTTACCCCTATAAAGAACATCTCATATAAAAATTTATGGGTTTCTTTATCAGGCACAGCCCCTTGTCCATACAATACAACAGATAAAGCAAGAATTATTCCTCCGCCTACAACGAAAGGAATCATGTAGGACACTCCTGACATAAGGTGCTTTCTCGTATCTTTTAAAATAGCTTTTAATTCATTCATGATAATACCTCCATTAAAAAATTTAACTTATACGTTTACACTAGGAAGTTAAAAATATATTTATTGAAAATTTATAATTGCATTTAACTCCCTGTGAATGCCTTAACCGTTCTACCACTTTTAATTTTTCAATTGATATACAATTCTTAGCCTAACTTTTCAATAAGTTTTTTGATTATTGCATCTGACTTCTTTAAGCAATCTCCTGTTTTTACTGTCACTACCGGTTTACCTTTAAATCTCTCTACATTCTTGATTCCGATATCATTTGTCAGAATAACAACCTTAGCATCTGCTATTTCTTGTGATGTTAATTCATTTTCGATCCCTATAGACCCTTGTGTTTCCACCTTAATTTCACAATTGTTTTTCTTTGCTGCTATTGCTAAAGATTCTGCTGCAAGGTAAGTATGTGCTACTCCTGATGGACATGCTGTTACTGCTACGATTTTCATAATATGTTCCTCCCTTAATAACTTTTAGGTTTGTTTTTTATTTAGTTATCTCCTATGAGTTAATAATACCACCTCGTATCTCTCAATCCAACAAATGAAATGTAATTGATATTTCCACATTATTGTGGCACTTTTGACAAATCCCAAGGAAAGTTTTAAAGGGTTGCACCTTCATAATGAAATCAGTATCCCTGTAAAACCACCTCAAGCTACAGGCTCTTTTTAACAAAGTTTAAAATAAATAAACTCTTACCCCATTATTAAGGCAAGAGTTTACAGTATAATTTACAACATCTTTATTTCATTAATTACCAGGCTGAATTTAGAATCCAGAAAATCTGCCGCTTTTCTGCAAAGTAACATACGGGTAAGAAATATTTCAAAATAATCCATTAAAGAACATATGGAAGTGTCTATTTTCAGTG